>JARRLJ010000131.1:0-5483 GCA_037387025.1 Gemmatimonadales bacterium | reverse complement strand
GCACGGCGTATCAAGCTGTACAACTCCGGCAATTTCTTCGACGGACAGGCGATCCCCAGATCTGATTGGGCCGGCATCGCCAGACTGCTAGCCGGCTTTCAAACAGTTATCGTCGAATCCCATCCGCGCTTGATAGACGCGCGCTGCAAAGAATTCGCAGCTTTGCTCGAGCCGGATTTAGAAGTCGCGATGGGGCTCGAAACGGTCGATCCCAATGTACTGCCACGCCTCAACAAGCACATGACCCTCTCCGACTATGAAAGTGCGACGAAGCTCTTGAATGACATTGGCGTGAGAGTGCGCGCGTTCATCTTGTTACGCCCACCATTTCAGACTGAGATCCAAGGAGTAGAATGGGCCCAGCGTTCCATTGACTTTGCGTTCTCGATCGGCGTGGAATGCTGTTCCCTGATTCCAACGAGAGTCGGTAACGGGGCAATGGAGTGGCTGCAGGAGAATGGATACTTCGACCCACCGAGTCTTTCCAGCCTCGAGGAGACACTCGACTACGGTGTCAGTCTCGGAACCGGTCGCGCATTCGCTGACTTGTGGGACATCGAGCAGTTCTTCTCCTGCCCCGACTGCGGCCCCGACCGCGTCGAGCGTGTGAGACGCATCAATCTGTCACAGGAAATGCTACCTATGGTTACCTGCCACTGCGGAACCTGAATCCGCCCTACTCTGCCCCCCTCCAGTCCGCTCATGTCTACTCACGGCCACCGATGCCCTCTCGTGCGCCCCTATCCCTCTTTCTCGTATAGATCGTCCGAAAATGCAGAGCCATCACTAGCTGACAGTCTGCACAATCGTCCTTGATTTCCTCCGGGCTGACCGGCTCGGCCAGGACTTCGAATCCCAAATCACGATATAGCTGCTCCGCCTCTTTAGCACGCTGACTGTCGGCAATGAAACGGCGCTGCCACCCTGCAGCCAGCAGTTCCGGGTCACCTTGCAGTTGTTCCTCGGAGAGTATTCGGTGCGCTTCGTGTTGGACCACGAAACTCAGCGACTTCGTGGTTTCGGGCGGAAGGTCGCGCGATTCGCTGTCTCGGGAATCCGGATCATGCATGGTTCGGCGACCCGACCCGTCACCCGCCACTCAAGGCGCCGGCGCGATCGCTGCCGTGCTCTTGCAGCTTCTGCAGGCGGCGATGCCCCAGTATCGCCGCACCGAAGGCCGCGGTGTATTGAACTAGATCGCCTTCGGGTACGTTTACTTCGGCCGCGAGGGCCTCTTTCACGACTTCCGCCATGGCGGGGAACCGCAGTATGCCACCAATCAAAGTGAACTCCGGTTCCATGCGGACACGTTTCATCAATTGTACCGACCTGCCGACCAGAGAAACGATTGCACCATACATGATGTCCGCGGGTGCCTGCCCCTCCGACAGATGGTTGATTACTTCCGATTCAGCGAATACGGCACAGACACCGGATATTGGAACCGCGGCTTTCGAGGTCGACACGAGTGGCCCGATTTCTTCGGTCGAGTAGCCCATGTACCGCGCCGTCTTCTCGAGGAACGCGCCGGTACCGGCGGCACACTTGTCGTTCAATCGGAAGGACTTGACCTTTGCCCCATCCCCCAGACGGCTCGCCTTCATCGTCTGACCGCCGACATCCAAGATCGTGCTTGTACCGGGGAAGAAGAACGCGGCTCCTCGAGCGGCAGCAGTTAGGTCCGTGACCTTTACATCGCTGATCGACACTTGATGACGGCCGAACCCCGTCGCGATGATGTAGCTCACGTCTGACGCTGCAAGATTCGCTTCCTCGACCGCCTTTTGATACGTGGTCTGCGCGACTTCGCCCAGCTTGAACCCCGTCGGAGCCATCGCGCGGCCCACAATCTCATTGGTGTCGCTCAGAACGAGCGCCTTGGTGTACGTCGAGCCTACGTCTATGCCGGCGGTGTAGGTCATGTTGCCTGCCCCGCTGACTTCACCGGCGATCTGCTCGCTATGATGTGGTCCAGTGCGAACAATGCCGCACCCAGCGCGCCCATGAAATGCGACTCTTCGCTCACGTTGACCTGCTGGCCCAGCCGCTCGTTCAACGCCTCGACCATGGCGACGTTCTTCGCCACACCTCCGGTGAAAGTGACCTGTTCTTGAACTCCCACCCGTCGCAGCAGACCGGCCGAGCGCCCCGCTATCGACTGGTGCACCCCCAAGAGGATGTCTTCGATCTTTTTGCCCTTACCAAGCCACGAGAGGACCTCCGACTCGGCGAATACGGTGCAAGTCGTACTGATCTTCACCGCTTTTTCACCGGCCAGTGCGGTGGCGCCAAGCTGGTCCAGCGGTATGTCGAGAGCACTCGACGCAGCGCCGAGAAAGCGGCCTGTACCGGCAGCACACTTGTCGTTCATACAAAAGTCTACTATCTCGCCGGTCTCGGACACGCTGATGGCCTTCGTGTCCTGACCACCCATATCCACCACCGTTCGCGTGCCGGGGAACATGTGAACCGCACCGCGACCGTGGCAGCTGATCTCCGTCACCTGCGTATTGCCAAAGGTGACCTTGTAACGGCCATAGCCCGTCCCGACGATGTACTCGACTTCTTCCTCGCGCAGATCTCCGTTCTGTAGCGCCTCTTGAAATGCACTCTCCGCGGCCCGCACGACATTTGCTCCTGTGTCAGTCAGCGAGCGCGCTACGATCTGCTTTACCTCGTTGATGATCACCGCTTTTGTCTGCGTGGACCCTACATCCACGCCGGCTGCGTACGCCATACCTGTCTCTTTCGCTCGGGTTTCTACGCAGTGGTCCCCGCCGCCTGTCGCCTACGTGACGCCAAACCCTCAAAGAAGGCATCCACCCTGTTCTTGAGCTGTGCCTCGGAAACTACTCGCCGGTCCATCATGTCGGATTCGATAAAGAGGCTCGCGACATCGCGCTCCGCCATGAGTGCGCGCCTGTTGTCCGCCAACCCTGTCGACGTTGTGCGGCAGCTCTTTATGGGATGATAGACGACACCGTCAACCCCGTAGTTGTCGATCATGTCAACGAGGATATCGGTCTGGAAAAACATACTGTCCATCGCGTCGCGCACACTCACGAGCACTCCCTCTGCCAGGCTCTCGATCGGGTTCGATAAATCGTATTGGAATCCGAGGTTCGACCCGCCTGATGCGAACCACAGATACGTGGAGTTCACGAATGTGCCACCCCACTCCGTGAACAGCTCGTTGAACCGCCGGAAGATGGGATAACACGGGACACCCACGAAGATGAGCCGGTACAGCTCGTCAGTCAGCGTTCCAATACCATGCTCCGACTTGTATTCCATCTCTTCCACGAGGTTATCGAAGTAATCGCCGCCGGCCCTCGAGCCGCGGAGTCCATTCGCGACGCCCAAGTAGATCGTTCCGTCCGAAAGCGCATTGAACAGTGACGGACGGCTGGAGTTCAATTCGAGAACTCGTTTCCACGCCTGGCTCATCCGATTTGCCTGCTCCATCGTTTCGCGCAGTCGGTCTATATCGAACTTGTTGCCACTGACCTTCTCACATATGGGAATCAGTTCCTTGATCTGGGCTGCAACATAGCTGCGATCGTTCTCGAAATCCGAATCGCCTGACCAGGTCTGCGTACCTGCCGCCCGCGTTCCCGGGACGTCGAGAGTAAACACAGGGATCTCGTACATTCGTTCCCAGATCTCCGCCCATTTGATGTAGGTGTTGCATGCGTTCGTGTAGACAGCGAGGCCGGGTTTGGGGATCCGCCCCATGGGAAGCTCGCCGCCCCTCAACTGCGTTGCTACATCAGCCTTGACATACCCGCAAATATCCGGTGAATAGCCGTAGTCCTCAGCCTCGTTCAAGTAATCGTGGGCGACTCGGCGGACTGCCGTTTGTAGCGAGTTGATTTCGGGGAAGACAATCGGGAAGTCGAACGTGCGTAGCAGTTCACACATGCTGCCCATTACGAACACGTACGCACCGCGCCGATCTTCCGCTGCCGCCTGTGTCAGTTCAGTAAACCACTGGCGAAACAGCTCGGCTCCGTCCTTGTTGCCGCGTCCTACGAGCGTGTCTCCAGTCACTTGCGTCATCGTGGCCCCTCAAGTTCATTCATCCGCGTGAATCTGCTCTTGTCCGCGGCCGTAACGCGGCCCTAGTCGAACAGGATGTTCTCGACAAAAGTCTCCAGCTGGATCTCCAACCCCTCGAAATTCGACATGTTCTCTTCGAACTCACTTACGAAGTACGGCACGTTCGTACGATCGAGCTCCCTCGTGTAAGTCACCTGTTCCTCGAGCCCCGGCTCACACATCTTCGCGGCCGTCACGATCACTGCTTGTGCTCCCGATTTCTTCATCCGCTCGAGCAGCATCTGCTCCTTGGGCTTCCGGAGATCATGTTGCACCGGACTGTAGGACGAGGTTTCCAGGTACGCCTCCGCCAGGTTGAGCAACGCATCGCCCTCGGTTGGGACGTCTTCAGTGATCCATCGGAGGCCAATCAAAAAGTCGTCATCGACGACATAGCATGAGCGCCCGATGGCACGGATCAAATCCAGTGGCGGTTGTTCGCAAAAGCCGCCTTCAAAGACAACTCTGATTCTGTCCTGCTGCTTGACCGGTCGTTGCCTCAGAAGCGGCAGTATCGCTTCGAGAAGAGCGTTGTGCTCTTCGCGCGGGATGAGGCCGCCCAGGGCCACCAGTACGTACGCTTCGTCGGCCGACACGAGCCAGGGAGTCTCGCGTTTCACGGCGTACAGCTCACGCAAGAGAGCGCGGTTCGCGTTGAATACACCGAGCGAGCTACGAAGATCGTCCGGCGTCACCTCCCGGCCTGCAACTTCTTCGATGCTGCGGCGCAGCCGATCGTACTCTCCTTTCAGATACTGTGCAGCGTGTCCCGAGTTCGCGTTCTGCGGCAGGTAGAGGATTTGACACGGGTACGCGAAGTTGCGTCCCCATACTGCGCCGAGGTTCCTGGCGGCGTCGCATATCGGATGGGTCACAAACATGTCGAGCTCAACACGGTTACTCAGGACCAGCTCCAGCGATGTCTTCAGTATGGAGCACAGATATGATCCGAAGCGAGAATCCGACTGCGTCGGCTCAATCGGCGCGCCTCTCACTTTGAACGGAAGCATGCCCGCAGCGTGAGCGATCTCCTCCGGGAAGTAGACCTGGAAGTGACCCACGACCTTGCCGCCGGCATCGCGCCAACGCTGCACAGTGGGGAAGTCCGTGTCTTCCACCAACTCCCTGCACTGGTACAGCATCTCCTCCAGCGGTTGGTTGCGCCATTCCGGGAACATGTACTGCTCGCTCATCGGTGCTTCCATTCAGCCGTGCGCTTGTCCAGAAACGCCGTCAACCCCTCCATGGCGTCAGCTGTCTTCATGAGTTCACCCACATACAGCTGGCCTGCCGCCGCCAGCGCCTCTGCACGATTTTCAGCATCCGTTTGCCTGAGCGTCTTCTTGGCCAGGCGCAGCACGGCGCCGCTGTGCCTTGCCATACGG
>JARRLJ010000130.1:0-7751 GCA_037387025.1 Gemmatimonadales bacterium | reverse complement strand
ATCGGGCGGGTCGACAGCGATCAGCTTTCCGGTCGGTGAGACGTAGAAAGTCGCCCGTGGCACAGCGGCTAGCTCGCTGCTGCGATAAGTGACGACCCAAACACGTGGAGTGCCACGGAGTTTCTGCACGCCACCGAACGAAAAAGTCGTGGTCCGACCGGAAAGCGGTGGTTTGGAACCAACGAATTTCCCCACGGTTACGCGTGCCGCCGCATACGATCCGGCGGCCAGCAGACTCGAGATAAATGCGAGAACGAGCAACCACTTAAAGAACTTGTACACGGAAATCTAACGTTGATGGATCGGACCAATTTTGGGACTAATGGCGTTCAGGTCAAACTCGCCCCGGCATGTGACTTCCGGTGCATGGTTGGGGTATCCACAGTAGACCGAGTTGGAGCCCTGATCACATGATGTCTTTGCGTGTTGTGGCAGTCTTTGCCCTGACGGTCGGATTCATTGGAGCCGCTGCGTGCTACGAAGATGCTCCGACTAGTCCGTGCGCATGTACTGAAGAGTACCGGCTCTACACAATTGAAGTAGTCGACGGTGCTGGCGAACCGGTTGCCGATGTGATCATCAGGCGCACCAATCTTCGTACGAATGAGGTTCTCGAGCCCGGAGGGCTCGGGATGCTAGCACCGGGCTTCTACGTAGTGGCCGACGACCACATGCTCGATGACTTCTCCAGTTCGGGTGACGATCTTCGGGTGATCGGAGAGAAGGAGGGCGCGACGTTCCAGGCTGACTTCGTGTTCGCCGTACCTGCGCCATGTCGCTGTCACGTTGAGAAGCTCAGCGGACCGAATACTGTGACCTTTGAGACCGTGGGCTACAACCCGCCCCTTGCAACCATCGCGATCTCGACGAGGGCATCGGGACTCACCAGCTCCGCCCCGATCAACGTGCGTGACGGGCGCGTGCCAATCAACTCGTCCAACAACTGGTTTACGGATGGTGCGTGGAGTATGTGCGGTACGAAGACATAAACGGCGTTGACCGAGTTGAAGTCGGTTTGCGCGGCGGCGAGAGTTGCTCTCAGATTGGCCAAGGTCTGACGGGTTTGTTCCTCGATGTCTCCTTTGGCTAGCCCGCCAGGACCGGACCCGATCGCTCCCGCCGTGAACACACGATTGCTGACCTTAATGGCCGGCGAAAACGGCCCACCGGGAGGTGTCGCGTCCTTTGCCACTACCGCGGATCGATCGGTTCCGCGCTGCGCAATACATTGAATCTCCACGCCGAAGGCGGGGTTCATGAGTCCCGCCCTCACAGTCGCTCTGGCCGGCGGATCGCTTGAGAAGTACGCTCGATATGTGTCGTTCATCGTGCTGAATTCTCGAGGATCGTTCATGAAGACGGTACACGAAGCCAGATCACCATAATCCATGTTCGCAGCTTCCAGCACGGTCCCCATGTTCCCGAAGACGCGTCGGGTCTGCTTCGCGATGTCTCCGGCGACAGGCTCAAATGTCTCAGGATCGCGACTCGTGACACCGGCGAGGAAGAGTGTTTCTCCCGCCAGAATTCCCCAGCTGTAGGGCAACTCGGGTGATTTCAGTGCAGCCGGTTTGATCACACGGCGCTTGACGTTTGGCCGTGCCGCCACCATCGCTATCTGCACAAGCGCCCCCGGCAGCGGAAGGTCCACACCCACCGTGGCGCGTGCCGGCGGATCGGTCGGGAAATAGGCCTGGTAGACCTCATTCATCTCGGGGAAATGACGGGTCTCGGAAAGGAAAATGTTGACACTCGTTACGTGAGAAAGATCTGATCCTTGCTTGCGCAGCGCAGCAACGATGTTCTCCATTACCTGCCGCACCTGGCCCTCCACACCCTCAGCTAGTTGGCCCGATACGGGGTCGATTCCCAGTGTGCCCGGGATGTAAAGAAAGTCGTCGTCGACCGCTGCACGTGGTGAGCCTGATGGTTTGGCAACCACGAGTAAGGTGGCGAAGAATGCTATGAGGAGCGACGCAGACAGTGACGAGCGGAGTGGCTCCGGCATGGCATCCTCGCAATACGTGATGGTGGTTGTGGAGGGGGAAAAAGATGCAGTCTGGGACAGCCGGGCGCGAGGGGCAGCGGGTGAGTGCCTGGACTTGACATCCAGATGTCTTAAACGTTGTTTAAAATATCTCTTCGAGGAGGACCGATGAGCAAGGGGGGTTATCTGGGGGAATTCGAGCTGGTGGTGTTGCTAGCGCTGGCGCGACTCGAAGAAGCGGCATATGGCATGGCAATCTACGATGAGATCGTGGCTACCACTGGCCGGGATGTATCGATCCAGGCCGTGTATGTCACGCTGAGTCGGTTGGAGAAAAAAGGACATGTGACGTCCAACGTCGGTGGTTCTGAGGTTGAAGCGGGAGGAAGGGCGAAGAAATACTACACGCTGTTGAACTCCGGGCTGGATGCGTTGCGTCAATCTAGGGTGATGTATGACAGCCTGTGGGCAGGTGTCAGACTGGACACGCGGGTCGGCAAGTCATGAAGAATGGAGATCGACCGGGGACCAGGGTCAGTCCACCCCGTCTCGCAACGCTGATAGTGAGGATGTTCTCAGCCCGCGAAGTGCGTGACGCTATTCGGGCTGACATGGACGATCGGTTCGGACAGATGGCCCGGCAGGATGCTGCCTCTGCCCGACGGTGGTATTGGGCTCAGGCAATTCGGTGTTTGAATCCGTATTACCGGCTGGACATCAGATCGCGCCGACCCCGCTTGAGGGCCTCGCGGGCTTCGGTTGTCGGCGAATCAATCCAAGACATACGGTACGCTGTGCGGGGCCTGGTCAAACAGCCGGGCTTCGCCGTCACGGCGGTGCTCACACTCGGTGTGGGCATCGGTGCAACCACCGCGATCTTCAGCGTCGTGAACGGCGTGTTGCTCCGCCCGTTGCCCTATTTTCAATCGGAGCGCCTCGTAAACGTGTGGCAGGTAAACACGGACTGGTTCGACTCGCCCAACGCGAGTCTCCGTTCGTGGGCGTACCAGTTTCCCATGTCGCAGCCGACATTTCGTGACTGGGAAGAACTGAACCCTGTGTTTCAGAACATCGGAGCCTATGACGACCGCACGTACACGGTGACGAACGGTGCCTCTTCGATACGGGCATATGGTACTCGAGTGACGTCCGGCGTGTGGCGGACTCTGGGCGTTGCTCCCGTTTTGGGACGCGTCTTCGTGCCCGACGATGACGAGTTGGGTGCGACTCCTGTAGTCGTGTTGAGCTTCGGATTCTGGCAGCGCCACTTCGGTGCGGATCCCAACGTGTTAGGTACAGGCGTCCGACTTGGCGACGTGGTTCATACAGTGGTCGGTGTCATGCCACGGACATTCTACTTTCCGAGCGCTGGACATGACCTATGGACGAACTTCGACGATCAGTCCAGGTCGGACGGCCGTGATACGCAGTACCTTGAGGCCATTGCCAGGTTGAAACCGGGAGTTTCCCTACCGCAGGCGCAACATGAGATGGAGCTAGTGACCGAGCGGATGGTCGAGTCCAGAGAACACAATCCCGACTACGGCATAAGGTTGGTCCCGCGCATTCAACAAGTGGTGGGTGACGTACAACTGATACTGCTCGTGTTGCTCGGTGCCGTGGGATTGGTGCTGCTGATCGCATGCGCCAACATCGCCAACATGTTGTTGGCCAAGGCAACCGAGCGGCGACGCGAGCTGGCGATCCGGTCGGCTTTGGGTGCATGGCGCGGTCGATTGCTGCGGCAACTCTTGACTGAGAGTATGGTGCTGTCGCTGGTTGGGGGTACGGCTGGCGTTCTCGTTGCGCTTGTGAGCTTCCGACCGTTGGTAGCATCGTTGCCATCCCATCTGCCGCGGGTTGATGAGATCGCGCTCGATCACCGAGTGCTGCTCTTTGCGGTGGCGGTCTCGATCTTCACGGGCTTGTTGGCAGGTGCTCTGCCGGCGTTACGCGCGGCTCGTACCGACTTGGCCGACGTCCTACAAGATGGAGGTCGAGGGTTTTCGGGTGGGCGAGGTCGGCGACCGAATTGGACCCAAGCATCGTTGGTCATCTCCGAAATCGCAGTTGCCTTCGTGCTGTTGGTCGGTGCTGGGCTGCTAGTAAAGAGTTTCTTGCGGCTCACATCTGTGGAGCGTGGTTTTGACGCGGAACGCGTTCTCGTCTTCGATTTTGCAGTCCCCGGTAATGAGACGTTACCGAGTCGATCTTCGAAGCCCAGACCTCCGTCCGCTCTGACACCCCAGCAACTCCAGTTGCTGGCGTATGTTGGACCGCTGGAGGAGCGGCTAGAGGCGATTCCAGGCGTTCGGGCCGTAGCTGTTGCCGACAACATGCCGTTTATGGGCGGGACGAGTTCCGGCACAACGACCATAGAATCTTCCGGGGGAACGCACGAAACAAACGTGGAACGGAGCGCCGTGAGCCCTTCCTACTTCCGTGTCTTGGGAGTTCCCATTGTCGCAGGCCGCGCGTTTCAGCCCAACGACGTGGAAGGGAGTGAGCGAGTCGCCGTCGTGAGCAGAGCCATGGCCGAGCAATACTGGCCCGGAGAGGATCCGGTAGGGTGGAGGTTGAAGCGAGGGAGCCTCGACAGTGACAGACCATGGGTAACGGTGGTCGGGGTGGCCGAGGATGTGCACCATCAGGGACTGCATGTGACGCCCCGTCCGAAGATGTATCTGCCCTACGCTCAGGCACCGCGAGCCAACATCGACGTGATCCTCAAGACACATTCAGCGCCAGACATGGTAGCCGCCGCGACTCGCGAGGCCGTAGTCCAGTTTGACCCGACCGTGCCAATTCCCGACTTGCGCGAACTGGAAGGTCTGATCTCCTCTTCGGTCGCGGCACCGAGGTTCCGCACCAGGCTCGTGTCGCTCCTGGCTGTATTGGCCGGGTTGCTGGCCGTGATCGGCGTTTACGGTGTGCTGGCGTACACCATGGCCAGGCGCACTGCCGAGGTCGGGATACGGATGGCACTGGGCGCGCGTGCGATTGAAGTGGTGGGCAGTGTAGTGGGGCGCGGTGCGAGGTTGGCGTTGGCCGGGATTGCCTTGGGGCTTGTGGTTGCCCTAGTGGCGGTGAAGCTGCTCGATACCTTCCTCTTCGAGATCAACAGTCACGATCCCGGCATATTCCTGTCTGCCGCAGCCCTGTTGACTGCTGCCGCATTGGCCGCGAGCTACTTGCCGGCACGGCGAGCCACGCGAGTGGATCCGGTTGAAGCCCTCAGGTCGGGGTGACTCCTCGGTTATCTCCCTAATCAACTCATTTATACACAATGTGTTACTGATTGTCGCCAGCGAGACCCGACCCCGGGGTTGACGCGATATGCAACATCCAGATGCCGTCTCCCGGGAGGAAGGATCGCAACGCGGCGTTCGCGACCATGCTGGAACAGACGTGTTCCGGAGCGTATTCTATGGGGTGCTGCGGACCGCTCGAGACATGAGACCAGCACTCGGCAATCAGAGCAAGAGTCTCACGCTGGTTTCCAGCGCTCGAGCCTGAGGAACAAGAGAGGGATTATGACATCACCGGATACGGCCGCTTCCGTAGATGCGAGCGATCGAGGACCACGAAACGACGAACTGGATGTCTACGGACTTACACATGTCGGAAAGGTGCGCCAGGTAAACCAGGATCACTTTCTGCACTGCTCACTTCACAAGCAGATGCAGATTCACCACACGAGTCTACCAAACGTGGACCAGCTTCCGCTGAAAGGACCACGCCTGGCCTACCTCGGTATGGTTGCCGATGGAGTCGGCGGTGGAACTGGTGGAGAGGAAGCCAGTCGGACCGCGATCGAGGTGGTAGCACAGTATGTGGCTCAGAGCATGCAGTGCTACTACGAGGTCGATCCGGACAGCGAACGGAGCTTTCTCGACGCCTTACAGGACACTGCCATGCAATGTCATTCGAGCGTATTGAAGAGGGCCGAGGAAGATCCCGACCGACGGACTATGGCTACGACACTGACCTTGTGGATAGGTGTATGGCCCCGAGCGTACTTGCTGCAGGTCGGGGATAGCCGATGTTATCTGTTTCGCGATGGCGATCTGATGCAGATAACTCGAGACCAGACGATGGCTCAGGAGTTGTACGACGAGGGCATTCTCACCAGGACGGAGGCTCACAGAACGCACCTGGCGAACGTCCTTTCCAGCTCGATCGGAGGCCCGCAGACGGCACCTGTGGTAACCCGCGTTGACCAATCGTGGGACCACGTTGGGTTGCTGTGCAGTGACGGGCTCACGAAACACGTATCGGACGATCAGATCGCCGACCGGCTCCGTACGATGACATCTTCAAAGCAAGTGTGTGATGCTCTATTGCAGGACGCGCTCGATGACGGTGGCAGCGACAATATCACGATAGTCGTCGGTCGCACGGTTAGAAAAGACAACTGACGTTGCCTTGTTGGAACTACGATCTCACCTCTGGAGAGCGGAGACACACAATGCGCTGGGTATCGCTGGCTCTAATCCTGAACTTGGCAGTAGGCACGGCGGGATCCGCACAAGAGCGCGGAATCCTGCCACAAGACTACTACGAGATCACAAATGTGAGCGGAGTCCAGATATCACCTCGCGGCGACCTAGTTGCCTTTGTCGTTACGACGGTTGTCGAGGAAGAGAATACGCGGCACCGGGAGATTTGGATGCAACAGATCGAGCGGGGGCGCCCAGTAGGCGAGCCGTTTCGTCTAACCGGCCCCACCGAAGAGTCTTCTTCGCCGCAGTGGTCGCCGGACGGGTCGGTTCTTCAGTTCTCGTCGCGGCGCGGAGACGATCGCAACTCGATCTGGTTCGTTGGCATGACTGCGCCTCCAGCCGCGCCGTATCATATCGCAGGGGTGGATGCGACGCCGCGATGGTCGCCTGACGGTCAGTGGATCGCATTCACCAGGGCGCCGCGCGACGATGGGGAGTCTGCTGGCGAGCGGGACAGGCGTGAAGGTTGGATATCTCCCGACGCGATCAGCCATACTCTCGACGAGAAGCGATTCGACGGCCGAGTCATTACTTCCATGCGCTACAAGCGTGATGGCACGCTCACGCTGCTGCCCGATCCGTCGGTGCGTGACAAGTCGCAGCTGTTCGTGGTTCCGGCTTCGGGTGGAGAGCCCCGCCAAATAACGGAGACGCCCTTCAACGTCCGGGGACCGCTGTGGTCGGGCGATGGCAGCACGATCTTCTTCGGCGGGAACCCCGAAGAGGACAACGAATACAATCGGGATAACACCAACGAGATATACGCAATAAACGTCGATGGTGGAGAGCCTCGCGTGTTGACTACGAACCCGGGTTCGGAATCCGACTACGCTGTTTCACCCGATGGCCGTTCTATGGTCTATAGCTTCAGTGCCAATCGGGGTTCTCAACCAGAGATCATGGTAGTTGATCTGGCGGCAGACGGCCGGTTCACAAGTGAACCTCGGATGTTAACGGGTGGGTTCGATCTCGTTCCACGGGGTCTGAGCTGGACCCCCGATGGCAAGGCGATTCGGTTCTCGGCCGGAATCGGCGGCAACACGCATGTTTTCGAAGTACCTGCCAGGGGCAGTGAGGTTGAACAGGTTACGAAGGGTGATCGGCGGGTGTCATCCGTATCGATGAGTGAAGACGGCAGATTCATGACGTACACGGCGACAGATGCCGTAACGCCGGCGGAAGTATTCATCGCAAGGAGCGATGGATCAGATGAGATCAAGGTTACGTCATTCAATGACGAATGGCTGGCGACCGTGATTCGG
>JARRLJ010000129.1:0-6617 GCA_037387025.1 Gemmatimonadales bacterium | reverse complement strand
GCCGTGTGGGCTCCACGCGCCCAGTGTGACCGCGGCCTGTATAGGCGGGCCGTTCGTGCGTTGTTAGAAGAACATGAGAACTTGGGCATCGTTCAAGGCACTGTCACGACACTGCTACTAGATGCCGACAGGGTTTTGGGGGTGCGAACTTCTGAAGGAACAACGTATCGCTCGAAGGCGGTGATTCTAACTGCGGGGACTTTCTTGCGAGGTAGTATTCACATTGGCACGCGGACCAGGATCTCAGCTGGGCGGGCCGGAGATCCGGCTGCGGTCGATATTGCGGAGCAGTTGGAAGCCATGGGGTTGAAGGTCGAAAGGTTCAAGACTGGGACTCCACCGAGGGTTGATGGCCGGTCGGTGAATTACCAAAGGCTGGAACGGCAGGACGGCGACGGAGAGACTTACCGGTTCGGCCAGTATTCGAAGGAGGAAAGGCCGAATCAGAAGCCATGCTGGATCACGTGGGCCGCGTCAGCCGTGCGTGAGGTTGTTGAACGGCATATTCATGAATCCGCACTCTACGGTGGGGCTATTGCCGGGCGGGGCCCCCGATATTGCCCTTCGATCGAAGATAAGATAGTGAGGTTTCCGGATGCCGAGAGGCACCAGATCTTCTTGGAGCCGGAAGGGTTGGATACTGCGGAACTATATGTGAACGGTCTCTCTACGTCCTTGCCGTCGGAAGTGCAGCTCGAGTTCCTGCATGCGGTTCCCGGTCTCGAAGGCGCCAAAATGACCCGCGCCGGTTACGCCATCGAGTACGATTACTACCCTCCAGAGCAGTTGACGCCGTGGTTGGAGGTAAAGGCTATCGAGGGACTCTTCTTTGCCGGTCAAGTCAACGGCACGACTGGCTATGAGGAGGCGGCTGGGCAGGGTGTCATTGCCGGGATTAATGCGGCACGTAGTGCGAAAGGTGAAGAGCCTGTGGTATTGGGCAGAGACGATGGGTACATCGGAGTTCTAGTTGATGACCTTGTCACCCGTGGTGTGGACGAGCCGTACCGACTTTTCACCTCGAGAGCGGAATTCAGGTTGCTGCTTCGCCAAGACAATGCGCTCAAGAGGCTGGGACAGCTAGCTGCCGCCCTAGATATGCTGCGGGAGGAAGAGCTAAGAGTTCTTGCGGCTAGGATCGATGAAGAGGAGGAGCTACTTGCCAAGGCAACTTCCGCCCGCGTCCCAGTCAGAGAGGCGAATGAGCTGTTGCAGTCGGTTGGGGAAAATGAAGTTGAGACTCCCAAGGCAATAGCCGAGCTAGTCCGGCGGCCGAGCTTGTCGCTGCGGAGTCTGGTAGACGCTGCTGAATCTGGCGCGGTGCCGGATTTCAGTGATGATGTGTGGACATCAGTTGAAATTGAGCTCAAGTATGCCGGCTACTTGGAGCGTGAACGTCAAGCCATTAGCCGACTGCGGGAGCTCGCCGATTTCGAACTGCCGCAAGGGCTTCCCTACCTCGAAATTGTGTCGCTCAGCACTGAGGCTAGGCAAAAGCTGGATAGGATTCGGCCTGACTCACTGGCCCAAGCAGGCAGAATTCCCGGAGTTTCTCCATCCGACCTCCAGAATCTGGTCATCGAGGTCGTCAAATGGAGGCGTCAGGTGGCCTGATCGAGTGTGTTTCACGTGAAACGGGCATCATACAAGGGGCCGTGTTTCACGTGAAACATACGGACTTCTTTACCGCAAGAGCCGCCATCGGTATATTGCTCGCTCCGGGAAGCCATCACGTCCTCACTCGGCGGATTTTCTGTAACCTGTTGATTTACAAGGGTTTATATTAATGAGTAGGGTAGTCGCGATTGCCAACCAGAAGGGTGGCGTCGGAAAGACCACGACTGCGGTCAACCTAGCTGCCTCGCTGGCAACGGCAGAGCAGCCCACCCTGCTCATTGACGCGGATCCGCAGGCCAATGCAACAAGCGGAATCGGGCTCGATCGAGATTCCGTGGCGGCTTCTCTGTACGATGTGGTGATTAACGACGAGCACCTGTCGGCGATCATCGGTAAATCCGACGAGCTGCCGATGCTCGATATCGCGCCGGCGTCGCAAGATCTTGTAGGTGCGGAGATCGAGCTGGTTAATCGAGCCCGGCGCGAGTCGATCATGCGGCGCGCTCTAGAGCCGGTTCGAGATCAGTATAAGTTCGTGCTGATCGATTGCCCTCCCTCACTGGGATTACTGACGCTGAACATGCTCACCGCTGCTGACTCGGTACTCATCCCCATCCAGTGTGAGTACTACGCGCTCGAGGGATTGTCGCAACTGTTAAACACAATCAACCTGGTGCAGCGCAACTTCAATCCAGACCTTGCAATCGAAGGTGTGTTGCTGACGATGTATGATGCGCGCCTCAACCTGTCCAGACAGGTCGGAGTGGAAGCGCGCGAGTATTTTGGTGCCAGTGTCTACAGGACTGCGATTCCTCGCAACGTACGGCTCGCTGAAGCTCCCAGCTTCGGGAAACCGATAATCCTCTATGATGTACGTTCGATCGGGGCCAAGAGCTATTTGGCACTCGCGCAGGAGGTGATCGCGAAAGCCGACACTGGTGGTGTGTCGCCGCGGCGCGTAGGACCGATGAGGCAGGTGCCAGCGTGACCGCTGCCAACCGTCGGCGCCTCGGCCGGGGTCTTGAGGCACTACTCGGGCCGACGACGACGGCCGAGGCCCAACAATCAGGTGACCTCAGGCAAGTCCCGATAACCGCCATTCGGCCGAATCCCTTTCAGCCACGCAACTCCTTTGACGAAGCGGCCATTACCGAACTAGCGCACTCCCTGCGTACGGCCGGGCTGCTGCAGCCGGTTGTTTTGCGACCCTCTGAAGACGGAACATACGAGCTAATCGCGGGCGAGCGCCGCTGGAAGGCTGCTCAAGAACTGGGATGGACTGACATCGGAGCTGTGGTGCGCGAGGTGGATGACCGCACTCTCCTTACTCTCGCGTTGGTTGAGAATCTGCAGCGAGACGCCCTGTCGCCAATCGATGAAGCAAACGGGTACAGACGCCTCGTGGAAGACTTTGATGCCTCGCACAGTGAGGTGGCGGAGCTGGTGGGACGTGACCGATCTACGATCGCAAATGCCCTGCGGTTGCTCAAGTTGCCTCTCCCGGTACAACAGCTTGTGCACAAGGGTGCTCTCAGCATGGGGCACGCTCGCGCGTTACTGCAGGTCACTGGCGACAGCGAGATCGAACGTCTCGCAGACCTGGTGGTCAAGGACGGACTCTCAGTGAGAGAAGTGGAAGCTCGTGCCCGGGGAAAACGAAAACGTCAGCGCAGGCCACGCGCAGTCAGGAGCAGCGAGAATTCGGGAACCGCGGCTGAGTCACGTCGTATAGAAGACGTCTTGAGACACCACCTACAAACTGATGTCTTCGTGACCCAGCGAGCCAGTGGCAGCGGTCGGGTGTCGATCAGTTACTACTCCAACGATGATCTGGCCCGCCTGCTCGAACTGATTCTCGGACGACCCTACGACGGATGACTTCAAAGAGAAGAACAGCAACAATAATCATCCACAAAGATGGTGATCTGAGTTCCCGCTCAATACGTGTTCCTCTGTGGCTGCTGCGGGCGAGTGGGATGATAGCAGCGTTGGTGGCACTGCTGATCATAGTCGCTGCCATTCTCTATACTCCTGTTGCTCGCACGGCAGCGCTGGTACCGTCACTGAACAGGGAGGTCGAACGGCTTTCAGCTGAAAATCGACAGGTGCAGCAGCTCGCTGCTCGTCTAGAATCTGCCGAAGCGCGGTACGAACAAGTAAGGGCGATGTTGGGTGGGGACATGGTTCCGGAGTTGCAGCGGTCTGAGCCAACAATCCCCAGCGCCCCCGCTATGCTGGCACGAGCGCCTGGAGCGGGCCCTTGTTACGAGGAGGGCCCTTCCGTTCCGAGGCACTGGCCTTTGGATCAACCCGGGGTGGTGACACGGGGGCCTGTTGGATCGGGTAGCTCCGCAGAAGTGCATGAGGGGCTGGACATTGCAGTCCCCTACGGCACGCCCATTAGGGCGACCGGGGGTGGCGTTGTGAGCGATGCCGGAAGAGACGACGAGTACGGATTGTTCATTCGGTTGCAACACCCGCAAGGGTATCAGACCATGTACGGTCATGCCTCCCGCTTGTTGGTGCAGCGAGGCGATTCGGTTGCCGCTGGTCAGGTGATTGCACTGTCAGGTTCCACCGGTAGGTCGACAGCGCCGCATCTCCATTTTGAGATACTCAAGGATGGTGACCCTATCGACCCAAGAGCCCAAGTCACATCGGAGTGTACACATGGCAATATTCTCCTCGGGGGAGGGTGATGGAATGGCGGAGAGCCAAGGACGTGGGCATGGACGTGATAGTAGCCTCTCGATCGTGGCCAGTGACCTTACCGTCACAGGTGAACTCAAGACCGAGGGTGTGGTCAAGATTGATGGAGTCGTCGAAGGCAACATACGCGCTGCGCGGCAGGTGTTGGTTTCGAAGGGTGGCGTTGTAAAGGGCGACGTGCACACCAAGGAAGCAATTGTGGGCGGACGGGTGAACGGAGCAATTCACGCAACTGAGCGCGTCGAGGTTCAATCGACCGCCACAGTTCAGGGAGACATCGTCACGCAGCGCATTCTGGTTCACGAGGGTGGGGAGGTGAACGGAAGCGTAAGAATGGGAGACCCGGCGGCGGCTACTAGCGGTACCACGAGTGCACCTCGTCCGCACGCGGAGGGCAGGACTCTGGTCTAGAGACCACCCGCCAAGTCGCTACATTTTCCACACGCGAATGTGCATTACTTGCTAGCATATTTAAGTGTCACCAAATCAATGCGTTATGTCGAGCGACCTATCATAGACTTGAAGTCTACCGTCGCGATGGTGCTTTGTTACTGTGTCGATAGTGATCTCATAACTTGAGTGGAGAGCCATGTCAGTGGATCTGGCTGCGATAACGCACTACCTGGACGGTTATCTGCGGATTGCGGAAGTAGGGGATTCTGATCGTGCCCTTAATGGGCTTCAAGTGGACAATGCAGGCGAGGTGCATCGGATTGCGGCGGCAGTGGATGCGTGTCAGGTAACGATAGATAAGACGACGGACTGCGGGTCGGATTTCCTGCTGGTACATCACGGGCTTTTCTGGGATGGTGTGCAGGCGATCGCGGGCCGCCATGGCAGAAGGATTCGAACGCTGCTCGAGACTGATACGGCGCTGTACGCAGCTCACATTCCCCTCGACGTGCATCCTGAAGTCGGCAACAACGCGGTCCTCGCCAAGATGTTGGGAATCAGGCAGTCAGACTGGTTTGGGGAACAATACGGCCAGGCCATTGGGTTAGCCGGAAGTCTAGAAGTGTCCCTGGATGAACTGGCTGACCGAATAAAGGTTCTGATCTACGCGGGCCATTACGCCACCGAAACAGTTGGAGTCAAGGCGCTTGCTGAGCATTTGCAGCACCGGTTCGACATACCTTGGGAATTCTTGCACCATCCGACCGGCCTATGATAGGAAGCGCGAAAGCGGTTACGTGCCCTTGCCTTTTATGGGACTTTTCAGGGGTACCACGAATCGCACCGTCAGGTTCTCAGCCGTTTGTGGGGATACATGGCAGAAGCAATCCTCACCGATCAGGCGTTTGACGCCAAGCACCTCTGCCTCGTCGATACTTGGCACTTCGCGGAATACAATCTCGAACGTCTGGCCGGCAATAACTCGGTAGCTCAAAGGTCTCCCCACCAAGCGGCGATGAACGTCGACGCCTGCCAGCCCGTCATGCAATCTTTGCTGAAGAGCGGAAAGGCGAGCCCGAAGGGCGGGATCGGTCACTGTCTCGGGGACGTCTGACACGTGGCCTCCCTAGTTGCGTTGGCCGTAGCAATCCGGGCATTGCGGCGTACTCCTGCAACCCCTGGTCGCTCCAAAGCGGTCCAACCGAACCGCTCCTCGAACTGTTCGTCTTCGATACGACTCAAGTAGCTTAAGTCCTCGTAGGCCAGCGCTGGCTCCAAGTGGAGCACAGGGTCCCTCGCGACGGAGGCAAACTTCAGGTTCCAAGGGCAGACATCCTGACAGATATCGCAGCCGAAGACCCAGTCGCCCATCTCGTTCTGCAACCGGGGATCGATATCACCCTTGTGCTCGATTGTGAGGTAGGAGATACAGAGACGGCTATCGAGGACCCGCTCGTGCGGGAACGCTCCGGTAGGGCACGCATCGAGGCAGCGCCGGCACGAACCGCACCTGTCCGGTTGGTAGGGCTCGTCCACTGCGAGCTCGAGGCCCGTGAAGACGCTTGCCAAGAAGAAGAAAGAGCCTCGCCTCTCATCGATAAGCATGGTGTTCTTACCGATCCAGCCGAGGCCGGCCCGCTGGGCAAGTTCGCGTTCTGGGACCGGCCCCGCATCCACATAATACTTGGCGACTGTATTCGCAGGCCCAATGGACTTGACGTACGCGCACAGTTCTGCCAGTGGCTGCCGCAGGGATTCGTGGTAGTCCCGACCCCGTGCGTATTTCGCAATTCGGCCCGTGTTCGGTGGCCGGGTCGGTTCTTGCTGGAAGTAGTTTCGGGTTACCACTATTGCGTGTGAGGTACCGGGAAGGATGCTGGCGGGGTGAGTTCTCCGGG
>JARRLJ010000128.1:0-15716 GCA_037387025.1 Gemmatimonadales bacterium | reverse complement strand
CCAAGTAGCGATCGTTTCGGTCCCGGAAGTGCCCGAAGTCGAGGGACGGGTAGGGGCGACGTCGTATGGCGAGGCATCTGCGATCGAAGTAACCGGTGGCGCCGGTCAAACCGGTACCGTCGGACAACCGCTGGCCGACCCACTGGTAATCAGGATAACAGATGACGGCGGAAATCCCGTGGTGGGGCAGGTGGTGGAGTTTGTGGTAATGAGCGGTGGTGGAACGGTCGTGGCCAACGCGACGGAAACGGATGAAACAGGTACCATCAGTGCAAGCTGGACGTTGGGCACTTCCACGGCCCAAGAACAGATTGTCGAAGTGCAGATGGCTCAGAGCGGTGCAGCCGCGATAATGGAAGCGGTGAGGTCTCTGGTGGATCCGATCCTCTTCACTGCTACTGCGATGCATGACCAGCCCACAGGCCTCTCCTTTACTACACAACCTGTCAACACGGTCGCCGGTGCCGGATTTAGTGTCGCGGTCACCGAAGTGGACCAGTATGGAAACCCGGGAACGAGCGCTTCAAGCGTGCCCGTGACACTCGCCATTGCCGCGGGATCGGGTGCCGCTGGAGCGAACCTTTCAGGCACGAATCCCGTGAGCACGATGAGTGGTGTGGCCACGTTCAATGGAATGTCCATCGACACGGCCGGTCAGGGGTATCTCCTCGAAGCAACGGGTGCGGGTCTTGCCGATGCAACCAGCGCCAGCTTCGACGTTGAGATGGGCACAGTGGCCACTGTGGAGGTCACGCCAGCGGTGGCAACCGCGAATTCTCTGGGCGAGGTGGTGTCGTTTACCGCTGTTGCTCGTAACGGGTCGGGAATCGAGGTTCCTGGAGTCACATTCACTTGGTCGGAAAGCAGTTCCGGCACGGTAGCCACCATCGATCAAAACGGGCAGGCCACTGCGGTTGGCAACGGCACCACCGAGGTAACCGCCACAACGTCGGGTGTGAGTGGCAGTGCAGATCTAACGGTCAACCAGGTAATGGCCTCCATAGCGCTCTCGCCTGCAGCGGCGACACTGACGGCGATAGGCGCCACACAGCAGTTCACCGCCCAGGCGTTGGACGCCAATGGTAACCCGTTGCCAACTCAACCAACCTTCACTTGGGGTGGAGGTGGGACTGTGGCCAGTGTGAGTCCTACCGGACTGGCTACCGCACTCACTCAGGGGACGACCGCGGTTACGGCGACGTCCGGAGTCACAGTAGGGTCCGCTAACCTCACGGTGACGCAAGACATCAACTCAATCGTCGTAACACCAGCTTTGGTAACGTTGGATGCCATCGGTGCAACGCAACAGTTCACCGCCGAGGCCCAGGACATAAACGGTAATCCGCTCCCGATACAGCCCAGCTTCACGTGGAGCAGTTCAGACGAGGCAGTTGCCACCGTCGGAGTAACCTCCGGCTTGGCTACGACCACGGGCAACGGCAGCGCTGACATAGTCGCCTCGGCAGCGGGCATGTCTGGAAGTGCTTCCCTAACGGTCACCCAGGCGATCGGTTCCATTGTCGTGACACCAGCGTCGGCCACACTGGATGCGGTTGGCGACACACAACCATACACCGCTGAAGCTCGGGACCTGAGCGGCGTGCCGCTCGCTACACAGCCCACGTTTACGTGGAGCAGTGGCAACGACGCAGTTGCGACCGTGGATGAGACAACCGGTCTCGCAACAGCCGTTGCGAATGGTTCTGTTAACATCATGGCTTCCGCGGCCGGTGTTACCGGTAGCGCTAATCTGACCGTAGCGCAGGTCACTAGCTTGATCGTCGTAACACCTGCCGCGGCTACAATAGAAGCAATAGACGGCACGGCGCAGTTCACCGCGCAGGCGCTTGATGGCAATGGCAATCCGATGGCGCCGCAGCCGGCGTTCACGTGGGGGAGCAACAACCAACCGATTGCCACGGTCGGAGTCACGAGCGGTCTAGCCACTGGCCATGCTGCAGGAGCTGCGCAGATCTCAGCGTCGGCTGACGGCGCGATAGGCGTCGCCGACCTCACGGTAGCTCAGACGGTAGCCTCAATTGTGGTTACACCTCCTGCCGTGACACTGAACGCATTTGGTGCCTCACAGCAATACAGTGCCGAGGCGCATGACGCGAACGGGTACGCGCTCACGACTCAGCCCACGTTCACGTGGTCTGAGAGTAGTTCTGAAGCGGTTGCCACGATAGATGCAACTGGGCTGGCGACCGCTGCTGGAAACGGCACAACGCAAATCTCAGCCTCGGTCAGTGGTGTGACCGGGAGCGTTGGCCTCACGGTAACGCAGACGATTAGCACGATTGTGGTAGATCCGCCTACGGCCACTCTTACGTCGGTTGGTGCCACTCAGCAGTTCACTGCTGAGGCCCGAGACGCAAATGATTTCCCGCTGGAAACCCAGCCCGCATTCACGTGGGGTGGCGGCGGGTCTGTGGCTACGGTCGATGGGAGTGGTATGGCGACCGCGCAGGCGCAGGGCACAACTGACATCACCGCCACAGCCGGTAGTGTGACCGGCAGCGCGGCTCTCACTGTCACACAGGCCATCAGCTCTATCGTCGTTACGCCGGCCGGCGTGACGCTGACGGCATTCGGTCAGGAGCAGCAGTACAGTGCCCAGGCCCTCGATGCAGGCGCCAATCCGCTCGAGATCCAGCCAACGTTCGGTTGGACGAGCAGTAACGAGGGTGTTGCCACTGTGGGTGCTGTCGACGGACTGGCGCAAGCCATGGGCAATGGAACGACACAGATCCTCGCATCGGCCGGGGGTGTGACTGGTGGTATCGATTTGACGGTTGCCCAGATAGCCACGTCAGTTGTGGTGTCTCCGGCAGCACTGACGCTCAACGCCATCGGTGGTACGCAGCCGTACACCGCCGAGGCACGCGACGCAAACGACAACCCGCTTACGACCCAGCCCGCATTCGCGTGGACGGAGAGCAGCGCGGGCGCCGTGGCGACGATCGATCCAGCGACGGGACTCGCCACCGCCACTGGCAATGGTACCAGTGTGATCACGGCAACCGGCGCTGGCGTGTCAGGTGACGCGAACCTCACCGTCACCCAGACTGCCGCATCTATAGTCGTAACACCTAACCCGGTCACGTTGAATTCAATTGGCGTCACGCAACAGTTTGCTGCGCAGGCACTGGATGCCAACAGTAATCCGCTCGTGACCCAACCTACGTTTGTGTGGAGCGAGACGAGTTCCGGCGCCGTAGCAACGGTTGACGCCAGTGGACTCGCTACCACTGGAGGTGACGGTTCGACCGAGATCACGGCGACTGGCGGAGGAGTTTCAGGCTTCGCAGATCTCACAGTCACCCAGATTGCCACATCCATAGTTGTGACGCCCAATCCGGTCACGTTGAGTTCCATCGGTGTCACGCAGCAGTTTGCCGCGCAAGCACTAGATGCCAATAGCACCCCGCTGGTGACACAGCCCTCGTTCGTGTGGACTGAGACCAGCTCAGGGGCAGTCGCTACGGTCGACGCGAGCGGAATGGCAACGACGGCAGGAAACGGTGCGACCCAAATCACCGCTACTGCAGATGCGGTATCGGGCTTTGCGGATCTCACGGTTGCGCAGGTGGCAGATTCGATAGCAGTTACGTTTGGTCAGGATACTCTGATAGCAGTTGGCGATACGACGCCGGTCAACGCCGAGGCGTTTGACGCCAACGGCACGGCGATGGTAACCCAGCCGTCGAGCTTCACGTTTGCCAGCCTCGACGAGGCGATAGCTACCGTGAGTCCGCTTTCAGGTTCGAGTACTACTGCCACTGCGGTTACGAACGGCGACGCCACGATTCAGGCAACCGCTGACGGAGTAACCGGCGGCGCGACGCTCACCGTGGAGCAGGCGATCGACTCGGTTGCAGTTACGCTCGGTCAGGATACTCTGGCAGCAATTGGCGCTACGACATCGGCAAACGCCGAGGCGTTTGACGCCAACGGGAATCCGTTGGCGCCGCAACCGACCAGCTACAATTGGTCCAGTCTCAACACGGCCGTAGCCACCGTAAGCCCGGCCGCAGGTGTAAATACAACAGCCGAGGCAGTTGCTGACGGTGCGGCCGATATCCAGGCCGAGGTTGGTGGGGTGACCGGCAGCGCTACGTTAGCGGTGACGCAGGCAGTAGATTCGATAGCAGTTACCTTCGTGCAGGATACACTGCAGTCCGTCGGCGCCACGACATCGGTGATCGCCCAAGCGGTTGATCTCAACGGGAATCTGCTGGCGACCCAGCCGACCAGCTACAGTTGGTCGAGCCTGAACATGACCGTGGCCACGGTAAGTCCAGCGACAGGTCTGAACACAACTGCTGAAGCAGTTGCTAACGGTAAGGCAGCCATCCAGGCCGAAGTCGACGGCGTAACCGGCAGGGATACGTTGACCGTAGCACAGCTCGCCACTCAGATACAGGTGACGCTGAATGCGGCGAACCTGAACGCGCTGGGCGATACCACCACGGCCAGCGCTGAGGCTCAGGACGCCAACGGAAATCCGCTGGTACCGCAGCCGGCGAGCTTCACGTGGTCCAGCCTCGACACGGCAGTGGCCACGGTATCGCCGGCGACAGGCCTGACTACAATAGCCACTGCCGATTCCAACGGCACAGCTGACATCCAGGCTGCAATCGACACCGTCAACGGCAGCGCGACACTCACCGTGGATCTGGTGCCGACGAAGGGTGTGGTGACTCCGGCTGCGGCCTCCAGGGTGGTTCGTGGCACCCAGGTGTTCAATGCTGTGGCGCGCGACGCCAACGACAGTGTTTTGGCAATGCCACCCAGCTTCACGTGGACCAGCCTGAACACGGCCGTGGTGACTGTTGTCGAAGGGCCAGACACTACCACGACAGCCACGGCAGTGGCAAACGGTATTACACAGGTTGTTGCCACCGCCGGTACTCTCGCCGATACAGCAGCCGTGACGGTGGGGGCTTATGTCTGGACCGGCGCGGGAACGGGCGACAACTGGAGTACTGCGGAGAACTGGAGCCCGGCTGGACCGCCGACCGCTGGTTCCGATGTCGTGATCAATGTCGATGGTGCCAGAGTGGTATACGACGCCGTGGGTGGCGCGGTAGCAGCCAACGATATCACGATCGACGGAACGGCGACACTGGCAGTTGACAGCGTCGATTTCTCGATTGGCGGGAAGCTGACGATCGAGCAGAATGCGATCTTCGAGATCGACTTCGCCACGATTACTGCGGAGATAGACAATAAGGGAACCTGGAATGTGTTCCACAATGCGAGCACCCTCATCAATCCGAGTGCGGGTAGCGCACACACCAACAGTGGGACCGTTCTGATGCACGTGCCGCTCTTTATGGTGTTGGAAGATGCGACGTTTACCAACACCGGCACCATGACGATCAACGATATGATCTCGATCGACATGTCTGACACGCCCGCGCTGGTGGATCGATCCACAGTAATGCGAATGCGTGGTGTCCTCCGATTACGACGCTGACGTTCTATGGATCGACTGTGAACTTGACTGCGGACTACTCGACCGGGACTGCGCAGTTCAATCTGACGGAGGGGAGCAGTGTCACTGGTACCAACACGCTGACTAACAACACCGTTAGCCAGGCACTAGTCCTGAACGCCTCAGACATTGGAGCGCCGCTGGTCAATGACCAGATATTGGACGTGCTCGGTAGTTCGGCCTTCACCGGGACTGCGGTCAACAACGGGACCGTGACCGGCACGGGTGCACTCGACATGGGCACAGCGTTCACCAATCCGGGTGTTCTGAGTCCCGCGGGTCCGTCAATTGGCCAACTCGGTCTGGGGGGTAACCTCACGCAGACAGCTACATCGGAGATCGAATTGCAGCTAGGCGGCTCGACTGGAGCCCCCAGCTTCGATGTCTTGGCGATCTCGGGTAGTGGCGACTTCACGGGGACCACTCTGAATGGGATACAGTCGGGTGGCTACACACCTGCAACCAACGCGGTGCTTCAGGTCATCACCTGCGGTGGTGGTTGCAGTGGCACTTTTGACAACACGAGCGTCAATGTCGGAGGTGTTAACCTGGACGTTGTGGTAAACGCCAACAACGTGGAGCTCAGGGGCCCGGCGGTTGTGGTTTCAGACACGACTGTTACAGTGACTCCGGTATCGGCCACCATAACAACGATTGGGGGAACCCAGCAGTACACGGCGGTTGCGGATACTTCTGGTACTCCGCTGAATCCACAGCCGACGTTTGACTGGACCGAGAGTAGCTCCGGTACGGTAGCTACAATAGACGGGACGGGTCTGGCTACGTCTGTTGCCAATGGTGGTCCGATCACAATCACCGCGACTATCCAGGGTACCTCAGTTTCCGGCAGCGCCAGCCTCACCGTGCAAGAAGGCGCGGACTATCTCTGGACCGGTGCGGGCATCGACGATAACTGGAGCACCGCAGCTAACTGGAGTCCGGCTGGACCCCCGGCTTCCGGTGCCAACGTCGTGATCAATCAAGACGTAGTAAACTACGACCTCGCAACCGGGACCGTTGCAGCCAACGACATCACGATCGGCGGTACTGCGACGCTGTCAGTTCCCAGTGTCGACTTCGTGATAGGTGGGACCCTGACGATTCAGTCAACGGGCGTGTTCGAGACTGACGGAACTGTCGTTATTGCGGAGCTGGACAACCAGGGAACGTGGAATGTGTTCCACAACACCGCTCTGCTCATGGCGAATAATCCTGGCTCAACTGCCCATACCAATAGCGGGACCATTCAGATGAACGTACCGCTTTGGATCGATATGGCAGGCGCCACATACACCACCACGGGGCTCATGAACGTCAACGACGTTCTCACGGTCGACTTTACTGGCGGCGGTAGTCCCGTCTTCACCAACTCTGGCACGGGTCAGATCTTTCTTGGCTTCGCGTTGGACGTGCTGGGTGGTGGTACCTTCAACGATGAAGCCGGCCCGCAGGGCGGTTCATTCCTGTTCACGCTGAGCGAGGCGACGGCCAACTTCACGCCGTCCGTGAGCACCATAGGTATGGTGATGAACGTGATGGGCGGAGCCACGCTCAACGGCCCGGGCACGCTGACCCATAACTCGAGTGACACGTTCGTGCTGAACAACTCGGCCATAGGTGCGCCGCTGATCAATAACGCGGACTTGGAGGTGCAGGGCAGCTCCGCCTTCACTGGCACCAGTGCGGCCAACAACGGCATGCTGTTTGGTACGGCGACGCTCGACATATCCGGCACGACGTTCACCAATCCGGGAACTCTGAGTCCCGGCGGCTCCGCGATAGGCCAGCTCAATCTTGTGGGTAACCTCACGCAGGCGGGTACGTCGGAGATCGACATCGATCTGGGTGGCACCACTGCCGTTCCAAGCTTCGACGTCCTGGCGATCTCGGGCAGTGGCAACTTCGCGGGAACTACTCTCAATGCGATCCAGTTGAATGGTTACGTACCCGCCACCGACGCAGTGCTCGAAATCATGACCTGTGGTGGCGGCTGCAGTGGCGCTTTTGACAACACAACGGTCAACATTGGCGGTGTCGACTTGACCATTACCGTCAACGCCAACAACGTCGAGCTGAAGGGACCTTCCGCCCCGTAAGCGCGGCGCTGAGAGCGTTCTAGGCAACAAGTTGGTGTCAAGGGGCCGGAAATCGGCCCCTTTGACATTCCCGCTCTTTGTCCGGCTTGGACGCTTGTGCCCGTACCCCCAAGTCTTCATCGGTATTAGCTTAAACGGCTATGGACTCCGCCTCGATTCGCAAATCATTCGTCGACTTCTTTGCGTCGCGTGGCCACCGGCACGTTCGGTCTGCGTCCTTGGTGCCCGCCGACGATCCCACGCTGCTGTTCACCAATGCTGGGATGGTGCAGTTCAAGCAAGTATTCCAGGGTCTGGACAAGCGCGACTATCACCGTGCGGTAACGGTACAGAAGTGCGTGCGCGCTGGTGGGAAGCACAACGATCTGGAAGAAGTCGGGCACACCGCGCGGCATCACACCTTCTTCGAGATGCTCGGCAACTTCTCCTTCGGTGACTACTTCAAGCGGGCGGCGATCGAGTACGGCTGGGAGTGGGTCACTAGCGAGGAGTATTTGGGCATCCACCCCGACCGGCTTTATATGTCGGTGCACCACACCGACGACGAGGCACGCGGGTTGTGGCGCGAAGTGACCGGTGTGAAAGACTCCCGGATCTACAGCCTGGGAGACAAAGACAACTTCTGGCAGATGGGTGATACCGGACCCTGCGGTCCCTGCTCGGAGATCTTCGTGGACATCAGGCCATCCCGGGACAGAATGGTGGATGGATCGTCGGACCTTTCTCTCGATCACTTTGTGGAGCTTGCGGAGTCCGGGTACCTCATGGAGATCTGGAATCTGGTTTTCATGCAGTTCGACCAGGCGCCAGACGGATCCCGATCGCCGCTGCCGGCTCCATCGGTAGACACCGGCGCTGGCCTGGAGCGAATCGCGGCCGTCATGCAGGACGTCCCGTCCAACTTCGACACCGATCTGTTCATGGCGATCATCAGGCGGGGTGAAGACGTAATTGGCGTGCCCTACGATCGCGGGCCGAACGGTGTGGGATACCGCGTGTTGGCAGACCATGCGCGTGCAGTCGCATTCCTGCTGGCTGACGAGGTCACCCCTTCGAGCGCGGGGCGCGGATACGTGCTACGACGCATTCTGCGCCGTGCGGTGCGCCACGCATATCTCCTTGGGCGGCGTGAACCGACATTGGTGCACATGGTCGACGAAGTGATCAGACAAATGAGCGGTACCTACCCGGAACTCGAGGAAACGGCCGCGAACATCCGATCGTGGACGCAGGGTGAGGAAGAGAGCTTCCTCGAGACGATCGGGGCCGGACTGCATCGACTGGACGACATCATAACGCGTCCCGCAGGCACCATCTCGGGCACCGAAGCCTTCAAGCTGTATGACACGTTTGGTTTCCCCATCGATTTGACCGAGTTGATAGCACGCGAACGTGGCTGGTCCGTGGACCGAGCCGGATTCGAGGCTGCGCTGGATGCCCAGCGCCTGAAGTCTCAGAAACGAGGCGTATCGACGACGCACGGTTCAGCGCGCGACCGAGGCGAGTTCACGCGAGTGAAGCCTCGTGTGCGTCAGAGGTTCGTGGGATACGAAACCACGGACGCGGAAACGGAAGTCATCGCATTTCGGCAGGGTGATGATCGACTCGCCTTGATTCTGCGAGCGAATCCGTTCTACTCCGAGTCCGGTGGACAAGTGAGTGATACCGGTGTGGTGCGAGGTGAGGGTTGGGAGCTCCCGGTCGAGGATGTCCGCAAGGAAGGCGGCAAGCAGATCGTAATCGGGCCGTACCAAGGACCGTTCGAGCCCACGGAGGTCAAAGCCCTCGTGGACGAGCCGCGCAGGCGAGATATCGAACGCAACCACACAGCTACTCACCTGGTACATGCGGCACTTCGGAATGTGTTGGGCAAACACGTTAGACAGGCGGGCTCAGTAGTTGCCCCGGATCGACTGCGCTTTGACTTCTCGCATCATGCGCCCGTTGGCGACGATCAGCTGGCGGCAATCGAGGCGGAAGTCAACCGCGACATCTGGACCAACGCTCGGGTTGACACGAGCAAGATGACCTACGCTGAGGCGATCCAGGCCGGTGCCATGGCTCTGTTCGGGGAAAAGTACGGCGACGTCGTGAGAGTAGTGAATATCCCAGATATTTCGCTTGAGCTGTGCGGCGGAACGCATGTACGCTCCACGGGCCAGATTGGATTGTTTCACTTCACTCATGAGACCGGAGTGGCTGCCGGCGTGAGGCGTATCGAAGCGGTGACGGGCCCTGGCGCATACGCTTTTGTGAAGGCTCTTGGAGGCCGACTCGACGAGGCAGCAGGCACGCTGCGAACCAACCCCGAACACCTCGCAAGACGGATCGAGTCGCTGCTTGAGGATAAGGGCCGATTGGAGAAGCAGGTCGAGGAACTGCTGAAGTCGGGTAGTGGCGACCGGGGGGTTGGCGCCGAAACCCATGAGGTGGGAGATGTCACCCTGGTGATCGATGAGTCACCGGTCACCGAGCGCTCACAAATCGGGTTGTTGATAGACAACTTCAGGGACAACAACAAGAAGGCCATCGAAGTCCTATTCACGGCGGGCGAGCGGCCCGGGGTGCACGTTGCCGTTACGGACGACCTGATCTCCCAGGGGGTCAAGGCAGGTGAGCTGGCGCGGCGGTTAGCTGCGGTGAGTGGCGGTAAGGGAGGTGGACGACCTCATTTCGCCTCGGGCGGAATAGGAGATCGCTCCAAAGTGTCAGAGACGCGGACACGGACGCCGAAGATCGTGGCGGAGCTTCTGGGAGTGGAGCAAGAATGACCGACTTGAGCGGTTGGCTCGACAAGCGGCTGGGAGACGCACCGCCGTCGCTCCGTACGCGGATTCTGCATGCCATACGTTCAGCCCACACTTCCGAGTCGTCGCTGCGCGAGGCACTAGAGGAAGTCGCTCGCGGTCTGCTGGACGAGGCAAAATCGGGTCCGCCCAATCATGATACCGCACTGACGCTCCTCGCGGCCGATGCCTTGATCACCTACTCGTGTGAATTAGCAGCCGAGACAGAACCCCAGACGCTAGCGGAGTTGTAATGACCGATGTCTAGGACCGGCAGATGATCGACGTCCACAGTCACCTCCTACCGGATATCGATGACGGGTCGAGGTCAGTTGCCCAATCGGTTCTAGTCCTCGAGCAGTTCGCCGAGCAAGGTATCACCGATGTCATTCTGACTCCGCACGTGAGCGCAGGCGAGCTCGAAACCGACAAGGAAGACGCGTTAGAGAGACGTGATGTAGCATACCAATTACTCAAGCGCGAGGCTCCTGAATCGCCGCGTTTACACCTTGGTTTCGAGATCATGTTGAATGCACCGTTGTCGCGCGCGATACTGGAGGACCGGCGGTTTTCGCTGGCGGGATCGCGTTACTATCTAGTCGAGTTCTTTCTTTCGGTTTCAGAAGACAACGCGTTGTCGTTGTTGAGCTCACTATCCGGCACAGAAGCGGTACCGCTGGTCGCACATGCCGAGCGATACAGACAGTGCAGTGTCAGAACCGTGTCCAAGTTCCGAGAGCTTGGCGCAAAGGTGCAGGTAGATGCAACTACACTCACTCGCTCCAACCACCGGGCCAAGGCCGCGCGCCAACTCCTCGGTGCGGGTTTGGTGGACCTGGTCGCAGCTGACAATCACGGTGATGACCGGACGGTTAGGACAGCTGTCGAGTTTCTGGAGGAGGATGGGTCGGCCGATGTGGCGCGGCTACTTGCCGTGGCTAATACGCAAGCTATTCTGGACGACATGGATATGACTCCGGTACGTGCAGTACCGTTTCGCAAGAGTGTGTGGCAGAAGCTGAGAAGCATCATCCGAAGCTGAGGGGGCCAGTATTGTCTCTGATAGATCTCTCCGACAAGGCGGCGTTGGTGACGGGAGGATCCCGCGGCATCGGCGCAGCAACCGCAAAGATGCTGGCCCGAGCTGGGGCGAGAGTAGCGATTACTTATCGCACGCGGAACACAGATGCGGATGCCGTGGTTGCTGCGATGTCAGCGAGCAGGCCGAACGCCAGTACCGAATCGCCGATTGCTATTCAAGGCGATGTCTCAAAACTGGAGGACTGCGAGCGTGCAGTTGCCGAAACCGTCAAGGCATTTGGCAAACTCGACATCTTCGTAGCCAACGCTGGCATCTGGATTTCGGAAGAAGTGACTGTGAAGGAGATGTCTGACGATCAGTGGCAGACCACCCTATCGGTCAACCTCAACTCGATCTTCTTCGGATCGCGAGCAGCGCTGAAGGTTATGGAGAATGGTGGACGAATCGTGATTGTTTCCAGCACCGCTGCGCAGCGTGGGGAAGCATATCACGCCGACTACGCCGCTACAAAAGGGGCGGTGAATTCGTTTGTCAAGTCGCTCGCGGGAGAGGCCGCGCCAAGCGTGAACGTCAATGCCGTTGCACCTGGCTGGGTGGATACTGAAATGTGCGAGGTGCCGTTCGGACGGGACGCAGGATCCGGTAGGCGTGAGATTGAGGCAGGCATACCACTGGGACGGGTAGCGAGCGAAGAGGACATAGCCGGCCCAATTGTATTTCTCTGTTCAGAACTGGCGCGTCACATCACTTGGGAGATTCTCAATGTGAACGGAGGGAGCAACGGAGGGAGCGTTCTGTGTGGGTGAGAAGAGTGGTGAGTGCAGGGTGCAGAATGCAGAATGCAGGGTGTTGAGTGTCTTTCCCTGCAAGGCTTGAGATCCCGGACGAGGTAATCCGCATCGCTCGGAAGTTGGAGGCAGCGGGGTTCGAGACATGGTGTGTCGGCGGTGCTGTTCGGGACAACCTGCTCGGGCACGCCAACAAGGATTTTGACCTAGCCACGGCCGCTACTCCACCACAGGTTCGTCAGCTCTTCAAACGTACGGTGCCGATCGGGATAGAACACGGCACCGTCGCCGTGTTGGACAGGAAGCGACAGCCACACGAGGTGACCACCTTCCGACGTGACGTGACGACTGACGGACGACACGCGTTAGTTGAGTTTGGCGTTTCTCTAGAGGAAGACTTGGCGCGGCGGGACTTCACCATCAACGCCATCGCCTACCATCCGCTAAACCACGAATGGCGGGATCCGTTCGACGGGGCAGCGGATCTGGATGCCAGGTTGATTCATGCCGTTGGTGAGCCGGCAGATAGATTCCGCGAAGATTATCTCCGTATCCTGCGTGCTCTCCGGTTCGCGGCCAAATTCGATTTTACAATCGAACCGAACACGAGGGATGCCGCTGCCGCTGCGGTGCCGGGACTCGAGGGACTCTCGGCGGAGCGCGTGAGAGAAGAGTGGTTTCGCGGACTTGCAGGGGCGCAGCAACCCAGTGCTTTTGTGAGGCTGTGGGAGGAAATGGGGGCGCTAGCGATTTGGTTACCTGAGCTGCGTGGACGACAGCCAACCGAGCCTGACCAGTGGACGGTCGTAGACCGACTTGGTAGCAGCGATGCCCTGCTCGCCACCGTCTACCTGTCCAGCGACCCGGAGGCCACGCTGACACGGCTCAAGTGCTCGAACGCGGATGTCGAGCGCGGCAGGGCGGTCAAGCGGTTCCGAAGCTCGATGCCCGAACCCGAGTCGGCAATGGAAGTCCGGCGTTGGATGTCTCGAGTTGGGGACGCAGTGGACGATCTGGTTGCGCTGAGTGCAAGCGCGGGAGGCAGCGAACTGGGTGAGGCTGTGCGGAAAGTGCGCGCATCGGGTGCGCCGCTTGCTGTGGCCGAGCTAGCAGTCAACGGTTCCGATCTCATGGCATTGGGCATCGGGGAAGGGCCGGCCATCGGTCGAGTCCTGCGGCAACTGTTGGACGCGGCGATCGAAGACCCGACTGTCAACACGAGAGACTTGCTACTGAAACGGGCAGCGGATCTTGCCACTTCCACTTCCCGCTCCCCGCCCCCGGACAGAGAAGGGCGTGGTGCAGAATGAACGCGCTTACCTATGCGCTCATCGCCGCCCTCGGCAACGTTGTGGGAGGAGTCGCGGTCGCGAGAGGAGCCAAGCTTGGCCTGAAGTTGATCTCGGGCTGCGTTGCGTTCGGAGCGGGGTTCATGCTGGCGGTGGCACTCGCCGAGGTCCTCCCTGAAGCGTTAGCCCGGGGTGGTCGATCGGCTGCATTCTATGTCCTGATCGGATACCTCCTCGTACACCTCTCGCAACACACCGCTACGGAACACTTCCATTTTGGTGAAGAGACACACGAAGTGACACACCAGGCTGGAGTCACGGCGCTGATCGGGCTGCTGCTCCACACGTTCTTTGACGGCGTCGCTATTGCCAGCGGTTTCGCCGTCAGTACTCAACTGGGAGTAGCTGGCGGCACCGAGCCCAGCAAGGCGGTCGGCAGTGCAGCGTTGCTTGGAATAGCAACGATTGCAGGGGTGCTCATAACGGACACCGTATCCTTCCTGGCCACTCATGGGTTGGCCCTGTCGGCTGGTGTTACTATCTACGTAGCGGCATCGAATCTGGTCCCTGAGTTTCAAGGCAAGAAGGGGTGGGGATTGCCCGTAGCGTTCTTTCTCGGTGCTGGAGCATTCTTCCTCACGAAGGAAGCCCTGATCGCACTGGGTGTGTGATCGGTTGCCTCGATGCGTGATCCTTCCCTGTTCGAAGACAAGTCCGAAGACCAGCGCCCGCTGGCCGACCGGATGCGCCCGACGAGCCTGGAGGAATTCCTCGGTCAAACACATCTGCTGGCCGAAGGGAAACCGTTGCGCGAGTCTATCAAGCGCGGCGACGTGGGATCCCTGGTGTTCTGGGGCCCACCAGGATCAGGAAAGACGACGCTGGCCCGCCTGATAGCGAATTACACTGATCGGCACTTCGAGCCGTTCAGTGCCGTGACGTCGGGGGTCCCTCAAGTTCGGGAGATCATAAAGCAGGCCCAGGTTCGGCAGGAATATGAGGGGAAGGGGACAATCTTGTTTTGTGACGAGATCCATCGGTTCAACAAAGCACAACAGGATGCGTTCCTCCCGTGGGTCGAGCGCGGCGTGATAACGCTGATCGGCGCTACTACCGAAAACCCGAGCTTCGAGTTGAACAGCGCGCTGCTGTCTCGGATGCAGGTACACGTGCTGGAACCGTTGGGCGAGGAAGACATCTTCAGCATTGTCAAGCGCGCGCTACCTGATACCGAAGGGATCGATGAAGAGGCTCTGGCCACATTGGCAAAGCACGCTGGTGGTGATGCGAGGAGGGCGCTGAACGCTTTGGAAGCCATTCTGGACGATGTGCGCTCCCGCTCGCGGACTCCAGGACCTGTGATCCACCGACAAGAAGTCGAATCCGTGCTGGCCAGGCGCATCCCCGTCTACGACAAGTCCGGGGAGTCTCACTACAATCTCATCTCGGCACTGCACAAAGCTGTCCGCGGATCGGATGTCGAAGGTTCGCTCTATTGGCTCGCGCGCATGATAACAGCTGGAGAGGACGCCCTTTACATAGCACGGCGCGTGGTTAGGATGGCGAGTGAGGATATCGGACTCGCAGACCCCCGAGCGTTGTCCATCGCGTTGGCGGCCAAAGACGCCTACCACTTCCTGGGCTCTCCTGAAGGAGAACTGGCCATTGCCGAAGCCGTGGTCTACCTGGCTACGGCGCCGAAATCCAACCGGGTGTATGAGGCCTGGAGTAGCGCGGTCGAGGCCGCGAGGGAGTATGCGGACGAGCCGGTGCCGCTACACATAAGGAATGCACCGACACGACTGATGAAGGACCTGGGCTACGGGAAGGGATACCGCTACGATCACGGCGAAGAGAGTGCCCTGGCGGCCGGGCAAGAATACCTACCGGACGTGCTACGAGATGCTAGCTGGTATGAGCCGACGGATGTCGGTTTCGAGAAGACCGTGAAGGAGCGGCTCGATTGGTGGGCAAGAATCAGGAGGGGAGCGGGGAGCGGGGAGCAGGGAGCGGAAAGCTGACAGATGTCATGATTGGACCTCGATTTTCGATTTGCCAATGACAGCATTCTCGACGCCAAATCTCAGATCTCAGATTGCCGATCGCCAATCCGAAATCACCCGCTCCCCGCTCCCCGCTCTCCGCTAATCGATAACAACCTGCTTGCCACTAGACCCAAGCAGAGTCCTGCAACTACCCCGGCAGCACTGCCGAC
>JARRLJ010000127.1:0-5528 GCA_037387025.1 Gemmatimonadales bacterium | reverse complement strand
CACCTCGTGTGCCTTCCGATGGACGATATCGAGGAGAACGCGGCAATGGTGAATGCGATCCAACGTCATGCTACGATCATCGTTCAAAAGAGCTTCCACGAAGGCTTCGGACTCACCGTCACTGAAGGCATGTTGAAGGCACGTCCGATCATCGCGAGTGCCGTTGGAGGCATCCAGGATCAGGTCGTCGACGGTGTTCACGGTGTCTTGCTAGAAGACCCCCGCGATACCTATGCCTTGGGTGAGATGGTGAAGTACTTGCTCAACAACCACGCACTGGCCCGCCGATTGGGTAGAAATGCGCGGCGACGAGCTGCGGCGAAATTCCTTTGTCCCAGGCAGTTGATCCAGTTCGTGGACTTGCTGTATGCTCTCGAAGGTAAGAGTCGGAGCCGGAGAGCCGCCTAGCCTGAAGAATGACGCGATGGGGGATTGGGCGCGACGCTGCCAATCCCCATCTTTAGTTCCCACCACTCTTGATTTCCACTTGACCCCCAGCCACTAGAGTACATCCGGGAAGAAACAACGGGGGTTGTATGACCAACGTGAGAATGTTGACGTTGCTGGTCGTGTCAGCCTTGATGATTCCGCCACAGGCAACCGCGCAGCGGCTAGATGAGACGCTTCGTTCATTCGAACCCGAAGTGCAGTTGCGCATTAGTACGGTCAATCGAGGGATCCATATCGGGCGGCTGGCTCGTGTCGCGAATGACACTGTCCATTTGGTCCCACAACGAGGTAGCGGTGCGGTGGCGATTGACGCGATCGACCGCGTGTGGGTGAGGGGCACCGCAACGAAGAAAGGTGCCGTGGCCGGCGGCATCACGGGTGCCGTATTGGGGGCGTTGAGCTTCGCCCTCTTCTCATACGGAGTCTGCGACGCGGCGGAATGCAGTGTGGATGGAAGTGCGGCATTATTGGGCGGGACCCTCGGTGGTGCCACGGGTGCCGTTACCGGGGCCGTGGTTGGCTCCATGTTTGGGCAATGGCATTTGAAGTTCCCATGATGAGAAGGCACCTGCCTCTGAGTCTTGTCGCTGCTCTTGCTCAAGTGCTGCAGCCGACTGCGGGTCTGGCCCAAGGAGGGTTCCTGGTAACAGGACACCCCGCTTACACCCGTGTTTTAGACGTGGACAAGGGGACGTTGGGGGGATGGCTCAACGTTCTCATAGTACGCACGAAGAACGTGGCAGTGGGACCGGAGGTGGGCTATTTCGACTTGGGAACGGCTTCCGATTCCTTCGCATATTGGGATCCCACACATGACGTCATCTCCCTCGAGGAAAAGCGCGCTCGCAGTTTCTGGTTCTTGGCAGCCACATCCCGTTATGAGATGCCCGGAGCAGCGCGAATAGAACCGTACTTTGAACTGGGCACCGGCTTGTACAGGATTAGCGAGTCATTACTCACAACGGCCAGGCTTGCCAACGGGCAGGACGTCTCGTTTCCGAATCCCGGCGTAAGAAAGTCGCGATCAATGCATCCTGGCGTGAGCGTGGGACTTGGGGCGCAACTAGGCATGCCACCTCGCAGGATAATCGGTATCGAACTAGAAGTGAGGGCTCACTCAATATTGGGAGTTGGCGGTGGTCTGATTCCGGTTATAGCACTATCCGTCGGTTTGTATAGGTGGGAAGGGTAGACCTAAGCGCTTGGTCTCCAGAAGCTTAGCGCTCAGATGGAGGCCGACTGACTTCACTATAGACTCATCATCGATTCACTATACCGTCAGTTACTTGGAGTGAGCGGGTCGGGAGCAAAGCAAAGGGCGAGCACCCGCCGGCCCGCCCCCACGGTTCCGCCCTGAATGGCCTGCTTTGCTAGGTCATTCCTGCGGACGCCTCGAGCGCTTGGCGGTTCTTGATCACGATGACCCGGCGGGATACTTCGACGAAGTCATTGCCGCTGGGGCCGGAATCCCCCTCCCGTTGGCCCTCACGCCGGTTCTTGATCGTAATGGTCTTGCGGGTCACCTCGATCAGTTCTTGAGCCACCAAGTCTCGCATTGTCCTCGACACGGTTTCTCGGCTGGAGCCGATCATCTGAGCGATCATGTGATGTGTGAGACGCTGAGAGATGTTCTGGCCGTCGTTGTCGTCGGCCATTTCCAACAGTAACCGGGCCACTCGCCCAGGGACATCCAAAAGGACTAGGCTGCCGATTTTGGTGTCCGCCTGTCTCAGTCTCTTGCACATGGCGCGCAGCAATCCGGAAGCGATCTGCGGCATCTCCTGGAGCGATCTGTTGAAGTCTTCGCGCCGGAGGACGAGGAGCTTCGAGTCCTCCATCGCTATCACATGGGCCGCGCGCGGTTCATCGTCGATGAGCGACATCTCGCCGAAGAAATCGCCCTCACTACGGATTGATAAGATTACCTCGCGGCCATCCTCGGCGATAAGGACCACCTTCACTTGTCCTGCCAGGACCACGTAAAGGGCGTCACCTGGGTCGTTCTCAAACAGGATGACGCTTCCCTTCGGGTAGCTGCGCTCGTGAGCGGCCCGGCTAAGCTGTTCGATGTCGCCTTCGCGCAGCTGCGAGAACAGGGGGACCGAACTTAGAGTGGTGGCCACCGACATTAGTGTATCTCGTTGTCAGGTCAAGGTTTTGTGTGCAGTCAACATTAAAGGGAGCCACCGTCCTAGTCAATTCGCCGGTGCTTGGGCGGGTCGCTCAATTGTCCGCGGGATGACCAATGGTTGCCGGCAGCGGCCTGGTATTGGAAAGATCTCTGACCATATTGTAAAGCTCGCGGGCGAGTGCGCCCCCGGTGTGGCAGGCGATACCCGCACGCCGGTTAGACCTGTAACGAACGTAACGTCGGGGACCATCAAGGGGCTGACCGTGGCGAACATCCTGGTGATAGATGACGAAGAAGGCGTGCGCCAAGTAGTTGCCAAGGTGTTGGAACGTGAAGGACACGACGTTGTTGAGGCATCGGACGGGAAGGTGGCGCTGAGTCTAATGCGCGACAACCTCCCTGATGTGGTTGTGTGCGACCTATTCATGCCGGAAATGGATGGGGTGGAGGTGCTACGGAAGTTGCGAAGGGACTACCCGCAAATGAGCGTGGTGGCCATCTCCGGGGGCGGGTACCAGGGACAAGTCCAGCTACTCGACGTGGCAAAGACACTGGGTGCTGTGGCAGTGCTCAAGAAGCCCTTCGAGCTGGGTGAACTCGTCGCGGCCGTTAACAGAGCGTTGGGAGGGGAGAATGATTGAGAAGGCCTCGTTAGCGAGCAATTGCCTATTCAGTCTAACGTTGGTTGTCGTGGTTGCGGGTGCGGTTGCGGCACAGGGCAGACCTGATGCAACAGTCGGCACCCTGACTCGTGCGGAGCGAACGGATTACCGCGAGACCAGTTCGTATGCAGACGTCATGGCATTTGTCGAACACGTGGCTAGCGGCTCACCCATGCTCCACCTTACATCGTTCGGGTACTCGTTCGAGGGCAGGTCTCTGCCGCTGATCGTTGCGGGCAACGTCACAGACGCTAGCCCGCGAACCGTGCTGGCGACCGGCAAGACTCGCGTTTACGTGCAGGGAAACATCCATGCCGGCGAGGTTTGTGGCAAAGAAGCGCTGCAGGTGCTGTTGCGGTCGATCGCGAATGGTGAGCATGCCGAGTGGTTCGATTCGTTGGTGCTGCTGATCGCACCCATTTACAACGCAGATGGTAACGAGCGGGTCCGCCTCACGAACAGGGGGCGGCAGAACGGACCCATTGGTGGCATGGGGCAGCGGCCTAACGCGCAGGGGTACGACCTGAACCGCGACCACATGAAGATCGATTCGCCGGAGGCCCGTTCCCTCATAGGTCTCATGAACGAATACGACCCACATGTTGTTGTCGATCTCCATACCACCAACGGCACCACACATGCATACTACCTCACCTACTCTCCGCCGCTGAATCCCAGTACCCATCCGGCGATCGATGGCTTCTTGCGACAGGACTTGCTTCCCGCCATTACACGCTCGACTAGGGAAAAGCACGGTTGGGATTTCTACTACTATGGCAACCTCCCATGGCGCGGTGGAAGTAATGAGCGCGGTTGGTACACTTTCGATCACAGGCCACGCTTCAATAACAACTATGTCGGACTGCGCAACCGCGTCGCGATCCTCGGAGAGGCGTACGCATACGCCTCGTTCGAGGATCGTGTGAAGGCCAGTCTATGGTTCACCGAGGAGATCACAAACCACGTATATCGAAATGCGAGCGTTGTAAAAAGGGTCGTGGCGGAAGCAGATGCCACAGATCTTTCCGGGGCGGAGCTGGGGCTACGAGCCACGGTAGCGCCGTCAGAGCATCCGGTGCAGATCCTGCTCGGTGAAGTGGAGGAGGGGAGGAACCCGTACAGCGGAGCGCCCATTCTCAGGCGGCTGGACGTGTCGATCCCGGAGTCGATGCCCGAGTTCGGAACATTCCGTTCTACGGAAACCGAGAGAGTCCCTGCCGCGTATCTCGTGCCGGGTGATCTCGAGTTGGTTCTCAGTAAGCTGACGGACCACGGTGTCCAGTGGAGCTACGTCGAGGAGTCCTTCACTGCGCAGGTGGAGCGATTCGTGATAGACTCCTCTACGACGGCAGAGCGCGAATTTCAAGGACACAAGGAAAGAACGCTGTTTGGACGTTACGAACCGGTTGAAATGACAGTATCGGCCGGCACTGCTCGCGTGCCCGTCGCTCAACCGCTGGGGCGGTTGGCGTTCTATCTGCTGGAGCCGCGATCGGACGACGGCCTGGTCGAGTGGAACGTACTGGACGATGCAATTGAAGGATCCGACCACTATCCGATCATTCGAACGTTTCAACATTGAAGATCTCGCTGACAGGGCCGTAATCTGCGATGTAGCAGCCCGCACGGTGGAGTTCTTCAGGGAGGTGCTAGGAGGCTGACTCCCTCGTATCTCAATATCTTGACTGATCGGTCACGCTACCTGAACTCGAACAGCCTTCCGCGTCCAGCTGCCGTGGCTCGCTCATAGGCGAGCACGGCTGCTGCCGCGTCTTGCAGCGCAGTACCGGTGGAATCAAACACTACAATCTCCTCTTCGGAGACGCGGCCCGGCGCGTGGCCGGCAATTATGTCCCCCAATTCGGCACGGACCTCATCTGGTTTCATCAGGCCGGCCATGACCGCATGATGCAGCTCTCCAACCTCGACACATTGTGCCAGCAGGTCGACAACTACAGCGCTGGTTGCCACCAGACGCGGATCGATTTCTTGTTTCTCCGGACTGTCGGCACCCATCGCAATCACCAACGTTCCGGGGGCTACGTACGATTGCTCTATGAAGAACTTGCGCGAAGGCGTGCACGTCACACACACATCACACTCGCGTACCGCTTCAGACAGATTCGACGTTTGGTGGATGGGGATGCTCAGTTCACTGCTCATTTGTGTAACAAACTCACGCGCCTCACCTTCGTCGATTGAGAAGGCATTGACTCGTTCGACAGGTAGGACCTCGGTCAGAGCACGAATTTGAATGCGTCCCTGAGTACCGCACCCACACACAG
>JARRLJ010000126.1:0-5536 GCA_037387025.1 Gemmatimonadales bacterium | reverse complement strand
CCTGTTCGTCTAGGTGAGCAGGTCCATTGAGACACTCGCAATTATACGCAGTGCATCTGACACGATCCACGAACACCTCGTGCTGGCTCCCTGCTTCCCTTTCCCAAGCACCGGAGCCCGGGATCACCCGAATCAGCCCAGCACCCCGCGTTCGACAACATGATGCGCTGGTTTGTCTGTGTTGACAGGATTGCTCGTTTCACCCTCTGTAGATGGTGGACCAACAGCAAGTGGCAGCCCTGCGCGGAGGATCGACTGTCGAAGTGGTCAGGGGAAAACAGATGAGACGAGCCCGACACGAGGTGGTCATCAGAGCGGCTCTGCTGCTCCTTCTGCTGTTTCCCACCTCTCACGCATTTGGCCAGCAGGAAGCCCACCGCGAAGCAATCGACACCGCCTATCGAGACTGGGTTGATGCAACGAACGCAAAGGACTTGAATCGTTGGGTGACCTTCCTGGCGCCAGAACCACTGTTCCTTCCACCTGATCATCCTGCGCTGCGTGGCCAGCAGCCGATTCGTGCGTTCTATGCGCGCCTGTTCGCAGATAGCCGCTTCTCTCTGGACTGCCGTCAGGAGCAAACCGAGGTGGCAGAAGCCCAGGACATGGCTTGGTCCACAGGGAGTTGTGAGGCGACCTTTACGGGTCCTGACGGGAAAGCGGCCAGGGGCTCAAGCAAGTGGGCTAAGGTATGGATCCGACTGCCGAATGGTGAATGGAGATGTGCTCTCAACAGTTGGAGCTCGAATGGTCCCCGCGAAGGCGGCACGTAGGGGCTATCGTTCACCTCTGGTCGCGACAGTACGCTCTCTCGGTTCAGTCCCAGCGCGCTACGTGTGTTGGGAAGGAGCGGATTGCGCGGCCGAGAGAGCGGCCTCTACCCGGTGGTCGCCGGGCGGGCCTCAGGGACATGGCCTGCTCTAGGTCAACGGCCGCAACCATCGGTGAAACCCGCGTGGGGCCGCTTCCCGTATAGCCCGCTCGAGGCTCACAGATTTCTGTTGGCAATGCAAAGGAGCACACGTGACGTACTCCCATGACCTGGATCGGCGGATGACCTTGGCCGGCGCGGGCTGCGGTCTGGCAGCGGTGGTGGCGTACTTCGGAGCTGCCTTCTTGCCGCTTCCCGAGGGGTTGGGGCGCTTGCTCGCTTTCGCCTTCGGGCCGCTTCTGGCTGTTTCGTTTCTCGGCCTTTACCACGTTCTCGCTGACCGATGCGATGGACCTGCGCTTCGCTTCGGCGTCGTGCTGGGCATACTCGCTGGCGCCACGGTGACCGTGATGCTCAGCGTGCAAATGGGAAACAACATGATGCGAGGCGACCAGCTCTCCGGAGCGGACACCGAGGCGGCGCGCGAGATCGCGCGAATCGCCCACCAGGCTGTCAACAGGGTGCAGATGCTGATTGACGTGGCCTGGGACGTGTTCATTTGCGGGGCCGGAGGCCTTGTGGGTCTCGCGATGCTGAAGCACCCGCGCTTCGGGCGGATCTGGGGAGGGACCGGGATCGCCGCTTCTGTCGCCCTGCTCTATCTGAACCTGGACACCTATCCGAACGGCCCTGCATATGCGGGGTCCGTGGATCTCGGTCCGTTGCTCGCGGTCTGGTTCATGGCGGTCTACGCCTGGATTCTGGCATTCACACTCAAGGGCCGGCGGTCGCTCGGCTGACTTCTTACTCGTCCACCCGTTTTACCCCTGCCGTTCATCTCTAACCGCGACAGTGCGCTCTCTCGGTCAATCGCAGCGCGCTACGTGTGTTGGGAGGGAGCGATTTGCTCGGCCGAGAGAGCTGCCTCTCTCACGTCGCGGCCGCTCGCGCAGCAATCCACTGCCGGACACGGAACTCACCGCATCGACCGGTGCCGCTCGAGCTCGATCCACGCCGACTGTTCGGTGTGTGTCTGTCGGTCCTTCCTCCATCCGACGGCGGTCGCCTGGCCGGACAGCGTGTCGCCCGTACGTTGGATTGCTAACCGAATCCAGTTGTGATACCGCTCGATATCTGCGGTTGTGATTCTTCCGGGGAAGGTGCCCAACAGGAATCCGCTGCTGATGACCGTGAAGCTGACCGGGTACTCTCCCTGTCCTGACAGTTCGATCCTCGCTCCCTCAGCGTTACTCAGGACGAGACTCACATCGATCTCCCGGTCGTAGGCCACGATCTTCCCCTCCCACGTCCCCAGCATTTCCTCGGGGAACGGTTGCGTGGAGACCGCGTCTATCGCCGGAACGGCGGAGGTGTCCGCCTCGTACTGCAACGGGTCCGCGGCGTCTGAAGCCCACGGATTGACGACTCCATACTCGGGAATCAGCGCTGCTCGAACAGCTCCCTGAATGTGGAGCAGCCTGCTGGCGGAGTAGTCGGTGTTGGCGAGGATGACGACCGCCAGGTCCTCCGACGGAACGAACACTATGAAGTTGCTGACTCCAATCGTCTGCCCTCCGTGGTACATCGACCGGAAACCCAGCCGATCGACATCGAAGCTCCACCCGAGTCCATACCGCGTGTTGGAGGGAGGATTCTGGCGTTGCATTTCGTCGATGGCCGAGTCCGACAGGATTTGCATCTGGTCCGGCAGGTGGTCCTTGAGATGGAACATCGCGAAACGCAGGAGATCCTGCGCGCTGCAGTACACGTCATCGGGCCCCGGGTAGGCTGACGTGCTACGGGGCACCGGTTCACCGTTGATGCCGTAGTAGGACTTGGCCGGAGGTACCTCGAACTCGTCGCCCGCCACGAACACCTGGCAGGCTCCCATACCCAGGGGCGTGAACACACTGTCACGCACGTAGCGGGGAAAGTCCAGACCCGTCACCTGTTCCACGGCCCGGGCGAGCAGCATGTACCCGAGGTTGGCGTAGATGAACTCCAATCCCGGCTCGAACACGACGATGCCGTAACGTCGCACGGTTTCCTCGAAGGATCGACGTTCGGGTTCCTCGTCGAGGTAGAAGGCCTGATCGTGTGCTGGCAGGCCCGCCCGATGCTGCAGAACGCGCCGCACGGTGACTTCCTCCGGTGTTCCCGTGTAGTAGCGTAGAGTGAGCCCTCCCAGGTATTCCTGGATCGGTGCGTCGAGATCGACCAAACCCGAATCCGCCAGTCGCATGATCGCTGTTGCCGTGATGGGCTTGGAGATCGAGGCCATGCGGTACATGGTATTGGGCGCGGCTGGTATCCCGTTCTCCTTATCAGCCCAGCCGAAAGCCTCTGCCCAGACGACCTCCCCGTTCTGTGCGACCGCGATGGACACCGACGGAACCCTTCCCGTGGCGATGTCCTTCATAACGAACTCGCGGAGTGCCTGAAAACGACTGTCGAATGGGGTCGTAGAGTCCCTGGTCTCCTGCGCCGAGCAGAAGGCAGTCGGGGCTACGGCCAGGAGTAGGGCGGCAAGCAACTTTCTTCTTTTCATCGGATAGATCCTCCCCATGGTGCTCACGCGTCAGGGCCAGGCGGCATTCGGACTGGTCATCCGTGGTCGCCTGGGAGGGAGGATCCCGGTGATCCCAGCGGCCGCGCTCTCCGGATCACGGGGTCAATGCTGGCGACCACAGTCAGGGCATCCCGTCTAACACTCAAGTGGATGCGTTCGCTGAGATGGAGCGAATCGCAGGGCGATGGGCGGGCTACTTCGGGGTAGCGCCGGACTTCAGACTGCGAATCCGGCGCAGATTCCTCCAAACCTCGCACACAATGTCGCACACTGGTGCCGGGAGGACTCCCGCGTTTCCGGCGGCGAAGATACGTGCAGTCGATCGGGAATGCTACTGCGGCGAGGCATTCTCAGCTGCGACAGAAACGTGTCGTCCGCGGGCACCCTCGGTCATTGCCGTCTATATTGTTTCGGTTCCAGAGAATCAGGCTGCCGGAGTCAGATTCCACTGCTGCATGAGAGGCTGCCGGGGGGGCGCCGTCGCAAGCAAGACCGAGTGCCTGCACCCGGTGAAATGGAGGACGTGATGATACAACGCTTTTGCCCGCGCGCACTTGCCATGGTGGCCGCTACCTTGCTGCTCGCAGCTCCCAACGGATGGTCGCAGTCTCAGACCGATCGTGTCAGCGACGAGGCGATGGGCACTCTCGTCACGACGGAGTGGCTCAGCCAACACCTCGATGATCCGGACCTGGTCGTGCTCGACTGTACCGTTCGAATGGCGCCGAACGAGAGCGGTGGCATACGAACCGTGAGCGGGCGGACCGACTACGAGGCGGGCCACATTCCGTCTGCCGGTTTCGCAGATCTCAAAGGCGAACTTTCCGACGTCATCGACTCCCTGGACTTCGTCCTGCCAACTCCGGAGGCATTCAGTGAGGCCATGGGCGCATTGGGTGTCGGCGACGACTCAAAGGTCGTGCTATACGATGGCTACAACTCGATGTGGGCCACGCGAGTGTGGTGGATGCTGCGGTGGATTGGATTCGATCAGGCGGCGGTGCTTGACGGTGGATTAGGAGCCTGGACTTCCGAGGAGCGCCCGTTGTCGACCGAGCCCGCAAACCACGCAGCGAGGACACTCACACCCGCCGTCCGGCCGGAGCTGGTCGCGTACAGAGACGAGGTGCTGGCCGCCATCGAGGATGATGCGGTCTCCATCATCGACGTGCTGCCCGAACCTCACTTCCGGGGAGACGTGGTCATGTACGGTCGACCTGGCCACATCCCCAGTGCCATCAACATCTCCAGCATGTCGCTCTTCGACGACTCGGGTCGCTTCCGGTCACGAGGAGAGCTCGACGACATGTTTCCCGGCGATCACGAGGCCAGGGTCATCACCTACTGCGGTGCGGGTGTCGCGGCGTCGGCCAGCGCTTTCGCCATGACACGTCTCGGCTTCACCGACGTCGCCGTGTACATGGGTTCGCTTCAGGAGTGGGCCGCCGATCCTTCGAACCCGCTAGTGGTCAATGGCGCTGAGGGGCTCGAGCCCGCGCCTGACACACAACCGTAGACGATCGCGTGCGAGCGGCGCGGTAGGGCGGCTACAGCAGTGTTGATTGTGCTTGCCGCGTGTGCGGATTGGGCCGTCTCACCGGAGGTCGGGTGAGCGCGGAGCTCAGAGTGGGTACTCGGTCCGTGCTGTCTCGTGAGCAACTCCGTCGCGTCTACGACCGGATCGGCCGCTACATCGACACGCAGGCGTTCTACGAAGACCGCGCCACCGAGGTCCTCATCCGGCACGGGCGGTTCAGGTCGGCGCGTCGAGTCATCGAATTCGGGTGCGGCACGGGACGTTTCGCGGCGCTTCTCCTGTCCAGGGAACTTCCCCCGGACGCCCGGTACCGTGCACTCGATCTCAGTCCCGCGATGGTCCGCCTTGCCCGAAAACGCCTGGCGTGCTTCATCCCCAGAGCGGAGATCGTGCTGACGGACGGCTCGCCTCCTTCCACAGAGCCGCCCGCCTCGCGCGACCGCTTCGTGTCCAATTTCGTCCTGGACCTCCTGTCGGAGGAAGACATCGCCACCCTAACTGGGGCTTAAGCTACCAGGGTTAAAAACTGTCTCCAGTGTTCCAAATTCGTTTCTATGTT
>JARRLJ010000125.1:0-5557 GCA_037387025.1 Gemmatimonadales bacterium | reverse complement strand
GAGTGAACTGTTTCATTTCAACTGGCTCCGTGTCTTTAACCAGGTTGCATAACAAGGTACTCGCGGCATCTGACAGACGCTAGCGAACCAGGCTTGGCCGGGCCGAGGTAGTGCGGCCATATTCAGGTGCAGACAACGGCGCCACTTGGGAGCAAATGACGTACCGGAAGCGACAAGATCCTGAACCGGGCAGCCGCTCGGTGGACGGAGGAGCAGATAATGGGTAGGGCCCTATTCCTGACTGGATTGGTTGCAGGCATGGTGTGGATTGCATGTGGGGGAGAGGACGTCGACCCAGCACAGCGAGCTGCGGAGATCATAACGGCGCGAACCGTGGGACTGGCCTATCTGGAAGAGAATCGATTGCCGGAGGCTGAGGCAGAGTTTCTCAAGCTCATCGACTTGGCGCCAGACGAGTATCTCGGGTACGCCAACTTGGGTCTGGTCTACCTGAGAATGAACAGGTATCCCGAAGCGGAAGCGCAGCTTGATGAGGCGTTACGCCTCCAGCCGAACGACCCTGAAGTCCACTTGCTCTTGTCGGAGTTGTATCAGGCAACCGGCCGAACCGATGAAGCGATTGCCACACTGGAATCAGCTCTGAATCAATCACCCGGACACCCTAAGATCTTGTATAATCTGGCACGGCTTCATGGTCGTGTGGGGGGCGGGGCGGGGTTGGCCAACAGTGAGGGCTATTTCGCCCGTCTCGTGTCGGCCGATTCCACGAATATCGCCGCACGGTTACAGCTGACCGAGGTCCTGGTGCGCAATGGAAGTGTGGATAGCGCACTCGAACAGCTTGAAGAAGTCAGGCGGCAGGTCCCCGAACTCCCTCGAGAGGCGATCGCCTTCTACGATCAAGCTGAGCAGTTGTTACGCCAGGGCGATGCAGCGGCTGCGCTGCCGCCGACAATCATCGTTCACAATTTCATGAAGGTGACTCCCCGCTACCAGCAAGGGTTGGTCGACTTGCAGGGCCCAGGAGGAGCGTCGGTTGGGTTTCCCATTTTTACGTTTTCACAGAACCTCGGTGCAGCACCGCAATCACAGGAGGCGGTACTCGCGGCGATTCGCTTCACGGACGCAACGGCAGCTGCCGGTCTCGACGTGGTGGCCCGACCGTCTGGCGCTCAAGGAGAGCGAGGGTCGGTGGCGCTGGCCGATTACGACTCGGATGGCGATCAGGATCTGTATGTAACGAGCATGTCGGCTGACGGTTCGGGATCCGTCACGTACCTGATGCGCAATGATTTTGGCCACTTCACCGATATGACGGGCGAAGCGGGAGTTGCGGACGCCGGAGGGCAGGCGCACTTCGGTGACTTTGACAATGACAGTCTGATCGACCTTTACGTGGCTCTCGATGGAGTCAATCTCCTTTATCAGAACCTGGCAGAGGGTCGATTCGACAACGTAGATGAAGGAACCGGCATGTCCGATCGAGATGAGTCGAATGCGAGTGTGTTTGTTGATGCTGACCACGACGGAGATCTGGATCTGTACGTCGGTAACACCGGCGCAAATCGTCTCTATCGGAACAACGGTGACGGAACGTTTACCGACATTGCCGATCGGGCCGGTGTGGCCGGAGGGATGTACTCCACTCACGACGTGGCGTATGCTGACTTCGACGAAGACGGTGACATAGATCTAATAGTTGCAAACAGCGATGGTGGCAGCAGTCTCTACACCAATCTGCGGCAAGGCAGTTTCGCTGACATCGGCGAACAAAGTGGAGTGAGTCGGGCTGGCGGCTCGAGTGCCGTCGCAGTCGGAGATTACGACAACGACGGTTTCTCGGATGTCTTTTTGACAGGGAGCGAGCACAGACTCCTCCGCAACCAGGGCGACGGCACGTTTGTCGAGGACACAGAATCTTCAGATCTGTCAGTTCTCAGAAGCATCAGTGGCAGGGATGCGACCTTCTTCGATTTCGACAATGATGGACACCTAGATCTCTTTGTTGTTGGCACTCAACAGAATGCATCAAGACCCGGCAACTATCTATTTCACAATGACGGGTCTGGTAGATTCGAGAACATGTCACATCTCTTGCCGGAGAACGTGAGGGAAAGTGCTCGAATCGCCACTGCAGACTACAACGAGGATGGTGACATCGACCTCTTTCTAGCTGGCCTGCATGGTGGTGTTCAGCTACTCCGGAACGACGGCGGTAACGCAAATCGATACATCAAGCTTCAGTTGACCGGCTTATCAGCTGGAAGCGGCAAGAACAACTCATATGGCATTGGGGCGAAGATCGAAGTTAGAGCAGGGGAACTCTATCAGACACGAACTGTCACGTCGGAGTCGACTCATTTTGGCTTGGGCGACCGCCTCAAGGCAGACGTCGTGAGGATCGTGTGGACGAACGGCGTGCCACAGAACGTGTTCTTCCCCGGCAGCGATCAGGATCTTGTTGAGGAACAAGTCCTGAAGGGATCGTGCGGCTTCCTTTACACTTGGACCGGTGAAAGGTACGAATTCCTCAAAGACATGGTATGGAAGAGCGCCATCGGCATGCCCATGGGAATCATGGGGGGACACACGGCCTATGCCCCCCCATATCCTTCACGTGAATATCTCAGGATCCCCGGTGATGCTCTCCACGTAAAGGACGGATCCTATTCGATTCAGATAACTGAGGAACTGTGGGAGACGCTGTACCTAGACGAAGTGCGCTTAGTTGTGGTGGACCATCCCGAGTCGGTCGACGTATTCGTGGACGAAGGCTTTGAGCCGACATCGCCCGACCCAGAGCCCCTGGAGATTCTGCAGGTATCTGCGCGGCACACGCCAGTTGCGGTTGTGAATGAGATCGGACTGAACCTACTTGCCCGAGTCAGAGAACGAGATGACGTCTACGTGTCTGGTTTCACCCCGGGCAAGTATCAAGGCGTGACGGAGCTACACGACCTGGTGATCGACCTGGACAGGCGGATTTCCAATCAGCAGGACGTGCGTCTGTTCCTGAACGGGTGGATCTTCCCAACCGATGCCAGCATCAACCTTGCCATGTCACAATCCGAGGAGATTGAATCGGTCGCGCCATACGTTCAGGTGCTGGATGAGAAAGGTCGCTGGCAAACCGTAATCGAGAACATGAGCTTCCCGATGGGGAAGAACAAGACAATGGTCGTGGACCTAACAGGTCGTTTCTTGAGCTCGCAGCGACGCGTGCGCATACGCACCAATATGGAGATATACTGGGACTACATTTTCTACACCGTGGGCACTGCTACTAGCCCCTTGGAGCTCACTACCCTCGAACCCACAGCCGCCGATTTACACTACCGCGGCTTCTCCAGATTGTATCGTAAGGGTGGACCGGATGGACCTCATTGGTTCGACTACTCGGATGTTTCGACGGAGCCCAAGTGGCTCGATATGGAAGGCTACTACACGCGCTACGGTGACGTACTGCCCCTCCTGCGGGACGATGACAGCAAGTACATCATCATGAACGCAGGTGACGAGGTCACTATCGAGTTCGAAGCCGACGGAGCTCCACCGCCTCCAGCCGGTTGGGCCCGTGACTACTTGATATACAGTTCGGGTTGGCTCAAAGACGCCGACATCAATACTGCGAACGGACAGACCGTTGAACCGCTCCCGTTTCATGGGATGAGCAAGTATCCGTACGGTCCAGATGAGTCCTATCCGAACTCAAGGGAGTATCTCGAGTATCTGCGAAAGTACAACACGAGAAAGGTCACGCTGAAGAAGTGAATTACGTAGGTACCAGCGGATACTCCTATAAGGAGTGGAAAGGCACCTTCTATCCAGAGAAGATCGCCGCCACGGATATGTTGCGCTTTTATGCACAGCACTTCAAGACGGTCGAGATCAACAACACGTTCTATCGTATGCCCAACGAGAAGACCTTGGTTCAGTGGTCCGATCAAGTGTCTGACCATTTCGCTTTCGCGATCAAGGCATCGCGCAGGATAACACACCTCAAGCGCCTGCAGGGTGTTGAAGATGAGATGTCATACCTCTTGAGGACCGTCGTGGTGTTGGGACCGAAGCTAGGCCCCCTCCTGTTCCAACTGCCCCCAAACTTGAAGAAGGACAGTGGCCGGCTACGCGCGTTCTTGGAGCTTGTGCCGAACGGATGCCGTGCTGCCTTGGAGTTCCGCAACGAGTCGTGGTTCGACGATGAAGTGTACGAGCTGTTGAGCAGCAGCAACGTCGCTCTAGTGATCTCCGACACAGAAGAGGGAATGGCAAGAGAGCTGGACGCGACAGCTGATTTTGCGTACCTGAGGCTTCGACGGGAAGATTACGGTGACAGCGACCTCCGGGAATGGGGTAAACGAATCTCAGACGGTCAATGGAACGATGTATTCGCCTTCTTCAAGCACGAGGATGATGGAGCTGGCCCGCGGCTCGCAGCGCGCTTGATTGAGATTCTCAAGGAGACGCGAGCGTGACCAGCCCGGTGTGGCTGGCTACCGTTGAAAGGCCGGACAGGCGCACGTAACTTGAGGCTGCTCATTACCAATCCGAGGAGAGGCTCTTGATGACGTCTGTTGAATCGGCTGACGTGGAACAATCAGATGTCCGCACCATAATCATCGCGGGAGTGAAACTTGGCGTGATGACGGCCCTTGGAGTCGTCGTCTTCTCGATCCTCTCGAGACTTCTCGAGGGCACGCTGGAGATGGTGGTGCAGTCAATTCTGATCGTGGTGGGCGGGATCGTGTTCAGCTACTTCGGAGCGGTGACGATACGACCTCGGGATGTGGATTCAATTGCCTGGGCATCGCTCATTGGACTGCTTGGTGCGCTCGTGTTTACCGTCATTGACACTGCCGCTCTGCGACCACTGGGTGTTTACCACTGGACTTGGGACCAAATCGGAGGTGGCAGCGGATTCTGGTACATACCGGTCTGGTGGATGGGGGCTGCCGTTCTTGCCTGGTTGGGAGCCTGGGGTTTCAGTAGAGCAGAGGTGGCAGGGCGAGCGAGCGCTGTGGTGCTCTCAGGCCAGACGGTGGTGATTTCGATCGTTCTTTTTGCGGTGTTGGGTTTCATTCTCGGACCGGCTACAGCGGCAATGATGGCGCTGTGCTTCGCGCTGGCGCTGATAGTGCAGCTGCTGTTTGCCGCCGTCATTGCCCGGAAGTGAAGCGATCGAGGCTTCGTAGGCTAATCAGGTTGATCGGCTGGCTGCTCACCCCCGTGGTGGTGTGGGCAGCTTCTTTTTTGGGCGGCTGGCTGGGAGCTTCGGTCGGCAAGAGCCTGGGATACATGGTCTGGACCGGAGTGGCCACCGGCACACTTGCCTTCGTCGGTTGGGTTTGGCTTGCCTGGTGGCGTGCAAGGGAACCGCTGGATCGACTCGAGAGACGCCGAAAGATGAGAGAGAAGTCAGGCGTTGAAGTGCCGGGATCCGGCACGCGCGATTCCAGCTAGAACCGCGGCTCCCACGATCACCGCATCATCATCCGGCAGACTGAGCTGGTCGCGGAACGTCGAGGAGACGACCATGATGCCGGTCGGCCTGTGCACGATCCGCACCGCCGACGCGACCTTGTTCACGTTCTGGCCG
>JARRLJ010000124.1:0-5565 GCA_037387025.1 Gemmatimonadales bacterium | reverse complement strand
GGGTAGTCAGTCGATCCGTCAGCAGTCAGGTGATGCAATTCATCCCCACGTAGAAGGTAGAGGCGACTGCTGCCACAGTGGACCGCGAAGAGCGCCGGCCAGATGACAAAGGCCATGGTTATCGTTGCCTCCGAAGTGGCTAGCGCCGGTCGTCCATTCGCGTCATGCCTGAGAGGAACTGCCGCGCGTTCAACCATGTTGGTCAACTTGACGGCGGCGTCGTCCCTGCCTCTCACGGCGTCAAAGAACCAGGGGAGCAGGGCGAGCACATACTCCACGGAGGTGATGATGGCCACGTCACTAGCATGATCTGCGGGACCACCGTTATTCCAGCCGTCCGCAACCACAAGGAGGTGTCCCGCGGTTGCGGCGGCGAGTCTCTTCTGGCGTTCAATTGGCAAGGTGCTGCTGCGGATGGCTACGGATTTGTTGAGTTCGGCGATCAGAAATTGATCGGCGTTACGCGCACGGACTCTGCCGCGATCTGTCAAACCTGCTACGTCAAGGAACACTTTGCTCAACTCCGTGCGAAATAGTCTTCATGCGATACCGTAGGCCAGTTTGGGCAACATACGCGCCAGGCTGCCTCATTCAATCGGCGCCTCGAAAAGACAGCGGAGAGCGGCGGACCTACTTCTGAGTGGTGGAAATGCACACCTCGATGCGGCTGATTTGGACCATCATGGGGTATCGGGGCACGACATCAATGCCATGGTCTACGTCCTATCCGCGCGTTCTGCGAGGTACCGAACTTGCCAATTACGGGGCTAGAGAACGGTTCGCGGAACCGCGGACGTTGGCCGCTAGGCACTCGTACATCCATCAAACACTGGTGCCCCGTCAGTCAGCATCGGTAAGATTGTGTGGGGGAGGAAGGGATGCAGAACGTCCGCCCTGACGGCGTCATTGCGAGAGTTATCACGTGAGGAGAAAGCTCGTCAACTTGGTCTGGCGAAAAGTCGTTGGCCATCCCATTCGAGTGATCGGATTCGGAACGGGAGCGTTGCTCGCTATCGCCGCAATCGTTCTCGGCTTCCTGGCGTTGCGGGATCTCCAACGTACTGAGCGGATCCAACAGCATATAGAATACACCAATCAGGTACGACGCGTGACCGAGCGACTCCTGGCAGCGCTAGTAGACCGTCAGGCTGGTGTGGAGCTGGATTCGGTTACCGTGTCGGAGCTTTCGGTCCAGGTATCGATTCTGGCAGGCATGCGCGGTGCCGTCCCACTGGAGAGCAGCGCTATCGAGAGACTGCGGAACTTGGTGCGGGGGACCTAGCAGCTTTCGGAGGAGCGGCTGGCAGCGGGCCTCAATCTCACGCGTGACATCATGGCTGGAGAGATCCGCCTGCAGGACCAACTACTCGAGGAGACCCAGCGGGACATACGTTTCGAGCTCGCACTGTCCGTCACAATCATCGGAGCGCTTGTAACGATGTTGTTGCTGGGAGGCTGGATCGTGCGTCGCAGCTTCATCAAGCCGCTCGAGGATTTGCGCGGTCTGTTTAATGCGGTTGCCGAACGGGACTTCCGTGCAGTGTCGACTGAGGAAGTTGATCCGATCCTCATTCCGCTGTTTGACAACTACAACTATTTGGTCACTCGATTGGAGATGCTGGAGGAAGAGCATCGTTCGCGCGCTCGAAGCCTCGAGCATGAAGTGCGCAACGCAACGCAGGCTCTGCTTGAGCAGCACCGCTCTCTCGCCAATGCCGAGCGTCTGGCGGTCGTTGGTGAAATGGCGGCGGGAGTGGCCCATGAACTACGCAATCCTTTGGCGGGGATTTCCATGAGCTTGGGTAATCTGCGCCGGGAGGTGTCGGATCCTGATGTCGCCGAGCGACTCACCGTGGTTGTCTCGGAAATAGAAAGGGTCTCGGGACTGCTAGAGCAATATCTTTCGTCTGCCAGGCACGCGCCGGAACCGGCGAGGAGAGTCGACATCGGCGAGCTCGTTTCCAGTCTGCTGGACTTGCTGCAGTACCAGGTACCGCGGCACATTGTGTTGGAAAGCCGCATACAGGAGAGCATCGCGTGCGTGGCGCCGCGGAATCGGCTCCGCCAGGTGCTCCTCAATCTGGTTCTAAATTCCGTGCAGGCTTTGGGCGAGGATGAGGGGGTGGTGGTGATCACCGCGAGCCGAAACGGTAGCGAGCTGCGGGTGTCGGTCTGTGATGATGGCCCTGGGTTTCCCCAGGAGATTGTTCGCGGGCAGATTCGCGCGTTTGGTACGCAACGAAGCACCGGCACAGGGCTCGGATTGATTATGGTGAAGCGAGTCGTTGAGGAGCTCGGCGGCGACATGGACCTCTCGAATCGTGAGCCCCACGGAGCCTGTGTGACTCTGACCTTCCCCATTGGAAATGGCTGACACTCTTCTGATCATAGAGGATGAGGAGCTCCTGGGATCAGAGCTCGCGCGACACTACCAGAAACAGGGGTGGGAGGTAGTCCGTGTCCGTACTCTCGAGGAAGCGCGGGGTGTGCTATTCGGCAAGATGCTAGAGCCCCTTGTGGTACTCTCGGACATGGCGCTACCCGACGGAAACGCGTTGGATGTACTTGAATCGGCCCGCGAGCGATCCCTGGGTGGGGAGTGGGTACTGCTGACTGCTTACGGGACGGTCCCTGACTCTGTTAGGGCTCTCCGCCTCGGGGCTTATGATTTCCTGGAGAAGCCCTGTCCGCACGAGAGGCTAGATCTCGTTGTGTCGGGAGCCGCCCGTAGTGCTCGAGCGCAGCGACGCCTGCAAGACCAGGCAGCGCAGCGGAACCTGCGCTACACACCGGAGGCCATGAAGGGAGCCAGCGCCGCTACACAGCAGGTGCGAGCGCTGATCCAGAAACTGTCACAAGTTCCCCTGAGTGCCCTCGTGATCGGGGGCGAAACCGGGACCGGGAAGGGACTGGTCGCCCGTGTGCTGCACTACACTGGACAGCGTAGCGCCGGTCCGCTGGTTGAAGTGAACTGCGCCGCCATCCCGCAGGAACTGCTCGAGTCCGAGTTGTTCGGTCACGAAGCCGGAGCCTTCACAGGGGCTAAAGGTAGGCACCGGGGGCTGATAGAGCAGGCCGACGGAGGAACCCTCCTGTTGGATGAAATCAGCGAGTTGGGTCCGGGTCTGCAGGCCAAGCTGTTGAAGGCAGTTGAAGACCAGCGGATTCGCCGCGTGGGTGGAGAGCAGGAGATCTCCGTCAACATCCAGCTCCTCGCGGCGAGCAACCAGGATCTGGAAGCCCGCATACGGGATGGTGCCTTCAGGGAAGACCTGTACCATCGGCTGAGCGTGTTCCGTTTAGACCTCCCTGCGTTGCGCACCAGGATTGAAGATCTCGAAGAGCTCGTTCCGTTGTTCATCGACGAGTTCAACGCCAAGGCTGCCAAGCGCGTGAGTGTGGTTCCAACCAGTGTGTGGAGCAAGCTGCGCAGCTACGCCTGGCCCGGCAACGTGCGTGAGCTACGCAACGTGATTGAACGCTGTGTCATGCTTGCTCCGGATGACGTGTTTCCGGAAGAGTGGCTGCAATTGTCGGAGCGCACCACGGCCACGAAACCGACATCTTTGAGCGAAGACGATGCGAGTCTCCTGAGGGTTCCGCTCGACGGAAGTGTATCGTTGGATGAGGTTGAAAGCCTCATGATACGCAGGGCGCTCGAGATCTCCAATTCCAATGTGGCAGCCGCCGCGCGCAGGCTAGGAATAACCCGTCAAACGCTACGCTATCGCATTGAGAAGTATGGCCTGGGCAAATAACCGTTAGGCGCATATCCACCACCGTGGTGGATATTGGCCGGGCCACTCCGACATCGGACTATTCAAACGTCAACAGGCTGGTGTGTATCCAGCGGCGTGCCGCGGCTTACTCCGCTCAAGTACTGCGAACCTCATGCGCCTCCTTGGCATGGAGCATGCGATATGGCGGTGACAGAGGCACGTGTGTGGTCACCTGTAGTGTGGCGTTGTTCCTAGTTGAATGAAGGGTGCTATGGCAAAAGAGACGACACGTCGACAAGATTCCGGCCAACCACAGAGAGATGATCTGACGGACCTGGCTGTCGTAGACACTACTCTGATTGCGGACCTGACAAGCCCCGATCTCGGAAGGAGATTGAACGCGCAGCATGGGCTCCTGGACCGCGGCCGGGCGGCTGTGCCAGCTCTGTTAGAGGCGCTCGGAGACGACGATCCACATGTAAGAAACAGATCGGCACAGGTGTTAACCGTCATCGCGGATCCAGCGACAGCAACCGCACTAGCTGCCATGCTTGCCGATGAAGAAGCACCGGTACGTTGGGTAGCTGCAGAAGGGCTCGTCGCATTAGGAGCGACCGGTGTGCGAGCAGGGCTTCAGGCTCTGATGGAAACCGAGACGCTTTCCCCGCAACTCAAGGATGCCGTCCGCCACATCCTACTGAAGGCTCGTGATGACGACCATTTGAGGGAGATTATCAGTCCGGTGCTCACGGCGATGCACAAGTTCGAGGTCGACGAACTTCTACTGGTTCAAGTACACAGAGCACTGACCACGCTGAAACACCTCACCACGAGCCGATAGACGGTCAATCCAGATCTCAATCGAACTCGCCCATGGTCAGTGCAAATCGGCCATCGTGTGCGCAAATCAACCATGCCATGACCACCCAGAATCCTACGCCCGCGAAATACTGGGCAATCTGCTGTGGCTCGGCTATTGCTTTCCGCGAGTACGATGCCTGCACCATGGTCTTTGGACGGCCGGGCTGTGCCAGGCGTAATTGGCTGACGTGAAAGATTCATTCGAGGAGGTATTCGGTGATTGAGATACACGCGACACTCACGGGTTTCGTTCGCATCGCGGCCCGCCAAACACTCCACAGCGCCGTCGCTTTCACAGAAGGAGGGCCGACAATATACCTGCCGTCACACGACGCGAGCTCCGCGCATCGTTTGAGGACGAGAATACCGCTGCGGGCGGCGGCTTGAAGGACAGTCGTCATGACGATCCGCGATGCCGTTGTGCGATCGGACACGCATCAGATGCTGCGGAGGGTCATCGCTGGTCGATATGAGATCGAGCGTGAAATCGGGAGGGGTGGCATGGCGACGGTGTACCTGGCGCGCGAGCTCAAACTCGATCGTATGGTGGCAATCAAAGTGCTGAGGCCAGAATTGTCACACCACAGCACTCCCCGGGAGAGGTTCCTGCAGGAAGCCAGAGTGTCGGCTCGACTGTCACATCCCAATGTGCTCAGGGTGTTCGCGGTGGAGGAGCACGATGATCTGGCATTCTTCGTCACGGAATACGTGGACGGTGGAACAGTCGCCGAAGCTGTCAATCGTGAGGGACCGCTCCCTCCGTACAAGGCAGCCGAGATCCTGCGCGACGTTGCTTGGGCTCTGGGATACGCTCACGACAACGGAGTCGTGCATCGCGATGTGAAACCGGACAACATACTGCTGGATCGATCGACCGGACGGGCATTGATCGGCGACTTCGGTATTGCGTTGGTTGACCAGAGACACGAGTTGACGGCCGAAGGTATGGCGATGGGGACTGCGGATTACCTCAGTCCGGAGCAGG
>JARRLJ010000123.1:574-6167 GCA_037387025.1 Gemmatimonadales bacterium | reverse complement strand
CATAGCTGGCTATCGCGAGCTCACCGGTCCCGCCGTAATGCTGCCGCGCTGGGCTTACGGCTTCTGGCAGAGCCGCCAGCGCTACACTACACAGGAAGAACTGCTGAACGTGCTGCGCGAATATCGCAGGCGTCACATTCCGATCGACAACATCGTGCTCGACTGGTTCTATTGGCGCGAGGATCAATGGGGCTCACACGAGTTCGACCCCGAGCGCTTCCCCGATCCGGCCGCCATGGTCGATGAGGTTCATCGCCGCAACGCCCATATCATGATCTCGGTTTGGCCCAAATTCTACCCGTCGACCGACAACTACCGTGAGCTGGATGAAGTCGGGGCGCTGTATCAGCGCCAAATCGAGATGCGATCGCGCGATTGGGTCGGCCGCGGCTATGAGAACACATTCTACGACCCATACTCCGAACAGGGTCGCACAATCTTTTGGCGTCAGATCCGGGATAACCTCGACGTGCTCGGGTTCGACGCGTGGTGGATGGACGCGACTGAACCGGACTCACATTCCAATCTCTCCATCGCCGAGCGGATCTTGCGGATGGGGCCAACGGCCGAGGGGCCGGGCGCAGAGTTCTTCAACTCCTACGTGCTGATGCAGTCGCGGACCATGTTCGAGGGCGAGCAAAGCGTCGACCCCAACGAGCGCGTCTTCATCCTCACGCGCTCTACGTTCGGCGGGCTTCAGCGCTACGGGTCGGCGAGCTGGAGTGGCGACATCGCCGCGCGCTGGGACGACTTGCGCGAGCAGATCTCGGCCGGCGTCAATCTCTCACTCTCGGGATTGCCAAATTGGACTCACGATATCGGTGGCTTCTCGGTCGAGAGCCGCTACACCAACGAGGAGCCCGAACATCTGGCGGAGTGGCGCGAACTGAATCTGCGCTGGTTCCAGTTCGGCGCGTTCTCGCCGCTGTTCCGTTCGCACGGCGAATATCCGTACCGCGAGATCTTCAATCTCGCGCCTGACGGTTCTGACGTGCAGAACGGCCTGATCCGATACGACCGGCTGCGCTATCGCCTCATGCCGTACATCTACACTCTTGCGGGAGACATCTATCACCGGAACGGCACGATCATGCGTGGCATGATCATGGATTTCCCCGATGATCACAATGTGCGCGACATGGGAGAGCAATACATGTTCGGTCCGGCTTTCCTCGTAGCACCGGTGACCGAATTCCGCGCACGCACGCGCGATGTTTATCTGCCGGCGGGCACCCGCTGGTATGACTTCTACACGGGACGAACGTATGATGGCGGGCAGACCGTCAGCGCCGACGCCCCGCTCACCCGCATGCCGTTGTTCGTGCGTGCTGGATCAATCGTGCCTACAGGGCCAGCAATCGAGTACACTGATCAGAATCTGGCCGGCCCAATCACGTTGTTCGTATATAGAGGTACGGATGGCGCGTTCGACCTATATGAGGATGACGGTGAAACCTACGGACACCAAAGCGGTGCGTTCACCCGTATTCCTATCCGCTACGACGACGCCAGCGGAAACGTGACCATCGGCGCACGCGAGGGGGAGTATCCGGGTATGGTGGTACGGCGCTCGTTCAATATCCGCTGGATCTCCGGACCGAGCAGCAGTGCTGCCGATTTCGATGCGCCGCCGGACCGCACGGTGCGCTATTCCGGGTCGGAAGTGATCGTGCGGCTGCCGTGAGCCTACCGAGTCGTGGCACTAGTGCTTGCGACGAGCTGATGCGTGGCTGAGCTCATCGAATCGTAATAGCGAACAAACCGTTGCGGCTCGAACTCATCATACTCTGCCAAGTTGCGCGCCCAGCGGTACGAAATCGGTTGATACAATAGCTCCACCGCGATCGTGTACGGGCCTGCGGCGCCCGATACACCGGCAGAGTAGCGCACTCGGTCAGATCCTCCGGCGAAATCCGCGTCATCCGCTGCGTTTCCGCGAACAGCGATATCCCATTCGGCACTCGCCTTTTCGAAGCCACGCGGCAGGAGCCGATTGTCCTTGATATACCCCACCCCGTTCAGCAACCCCGTAGTCGGCCCGCCATCGTAGTGTTCCATGATGGCTTCATAGATCTGGACCTGGTCCTGGCTCTCGATCTGCGAGTAATGCGGCTCAATCCTGTCGGGGTCGTCATCGTTGTCGTTGCCGGCTATAGAGCCGTTGTCGCGCAGAGCTCCCGACTCGAACACGATTCCCCCGTTTCGGTCCCGAACCGTCACGTGCAGCCAAGCTCGGCGTGAAGGGTAGGCAGTCGGCACTTTGTGTCCCGCCCTGTTTTCGACGAGCACACCAAATGTGAGGTTGCCACCCTCTACTGCCACGTCGTCCACGACCACCGTCGCTGAATTCGTTCGGAGATGCTCGGCCGAACGACCCGCAGTGGCCTCGAGCTCCTGCGGCAGCGCCTGTACTCCCAATTCCTTGCGATAGCGATTCAGCAGCCGCGGCATCAAGAAGTTCGCTCCGCGGAAGACATGCCGCGAAACCGAATCGCGGGGCTGTGCAAGGACCCCAGTTATCGGAGCCTTACCGGTTACCACCGGCATATGACAGTCCTGGCAGCTCCGCTCGTCTCTGTAGGCGCTGTGCTGCCACTCCCGATACGGCATCTGCTCGGCCATCTCTCCCACTTCCTCTCCCGCTTCATTGAGAGCATGCGTGTACAACGTGTGGCACGATCCGCATAATGCCGAGGATTGGATGTGGGACGATTGGGTGGGCTCGAAGCCGGAAGCGGATCGCATGAGTCGCTGTCTCCCTGCGTCGACTTCGAAAGGGCCATGCACGATCCGCCGGCCCAACGGATTGGTGAGATCCAAGACGAACCCACCGGTGAAGCTCTCCGGCGAATCCAAGTTGTCACCCCGGATCTGATGACACACCGAACACGAGACCCCATCGGCGGCCAGCAGTGCGTTAGGAGACTGCGATCCGCCAACCGGCAGGTTGGCGAATACGGCGCCGCTTCCGCCGGTCACGTGAGCCATGTACCGCGCCATCGGCATGTGACATATCGAACACTTGTCCTCAATGGCCGCGGCGGCTGCAGGATGGTCAACAGTCTCGCGCCGAACGCCGGCCTGCCAGTATGGATCCCTTGCCGCATTGGCCATCATCGACGATCTCCAGTCGAAGCCAATGGAGATGTCTTCACCGGATGCAGCCGTTAGATCGTTGTGACACGCAATACAGGCGTCACTGGTACGAAACAAGCTGTCCGCCGGTTGCCCGGCTCCCTGGGCCACCAGGGATCCCGGCCGCAGTATCAGCGCGACGGCAAGCCCAACGATCAAGACGCCTCGCGTCTGCAGTTGCCCTTCGTTTCTACCAGCCATCGAACAGCCCTCCATCGAACCAATCCCAGAGGAAGTACACGAGGAAGCGCGGGTATCTGGCTTCGGTGTCGTTGACAGGGATACGCACAGCCAGATTGGCCATGATGTGCTGCCGTTTGTTGAGAGTGACCTGGAATTGGGGCACCACGTCCCAATGAGTCGTAGCGCCCGATTCCAGGTCTCTTCCGGCCAGGACCTCTACCATCGGCGTCCATGCTCGACCCCACTGCCCCTGCGTGAAACTGGTGCCCACCGCCATTCGCAGCGCCGCCTCATTCCCGGCGAGGTCCTGATCAAAGGGGAACTCGAGTACCCCCTGAAACTGGAGGAACGAGTTGGCGGGCAGCAGTTGATCGTAGGAGACAAACATCTCAAACACCGACGTGCCTGTTCCAAACCCTCGTTCCTCCTTGCCCGTTGGAAGCTTGAGTTCCGCCGCTCCACTCAGGATGGAACCGCTCTTCAGACTGTGAAACACTGCGTGCTTGTATCCCAACACGATGTCGCCCAATCCCGCTACCCAGTCTCCCACGCTGTCTACCATCTGCTCCTGGAAGCCGAATGGTACGACGACCTCGATCTGCCCTCTGGGTCCGAAGCGCTTTTCGTAGACAATCTCATTCATCAACACGCCAGACCCCTCTAGCGCTGTCTCGGTGGTCCACACCAATTCGTCTTCCGGATAGGCTTTCTCGGTCACCATTGGACGCGGCATGTTGAGATCGCCTCGCGGCCAAGAGTCGTTGTCGCAGAGAGTGCGGACGTAAGCCATCACCTGGACGATTTGCTCCTCCGAAAGCGCACCGCCGAAAGCCGGCATCATGTGAGAGAAACCCCTGACAGGTCCGCCTTCGTTAGCGATTCCAATCCAATCAGCGTCTGGCTCCCTGTGTGCAAACCCGCAATCGGTGAAATCGGCCGGTGGTATGTCAAAGCCGAGTTTGTTTTGAGGAACACCCGCACCGTCTACGCCATGGCAGTTGGCACAGGTGGCTTGGTAGAGCTGTTCTCCCGTCATTGTCTCGTAGGGCACACCATCTAACGAAATCCCTTGGGCCGAGAGCGATGTCGAGGCGAGTACTAGCGGAACCAAGCTCCAAACCAGGAGTCCGGAGCGCTGTTCCATTGGGCGGTTCATCAAGTCGCTCCCTTCGACACATGGAGAGACATAGCATCCTCACTGCCTTGGAAACGTCAATTGTGCACGTCCGCTGCGGAACGGCAACGCGATAAACATAGACGGGACTGTGCTGGGTTTGATGAAGATTCGATGAAACGAAGTTCTTGACGCGGCAGATGGATGCGTCACACCTTGCATCGTTTCCGGCTAATACTCTGTCCCCCGTCGGTGACACGCCCGTCTGCTTACTGGTCATCCGGTTGGATTTCCCATGCGTCTCCGTTGCGGTCCGACGAATCCTAGCTCGTTGACTGGGAAGCTCTTAGCCTCGCTCGGGCTCGATGGCCTGCCATATGCATTCTCCCTGCTGGATGTTCCAAACAGGAGGAAGTCATGGCGGACGCTGATTGTCGAACCGGGACCCCGTGCGCGAGGCACGGCTATTGGGTGGCTCTCGCCATGGCTGCGACCCTTGCTGCATGCGCGAGCGTCGGCGGCATGCGATCGGCTCCGCTCGAGCAAGGTGTCGTCCGTCACTACAACGCCGAGTTGCGCGACGCGGTGTTGGCAGCCCGTAATGCTCTAAACGGGTCGCAGCTCGAGATCGAGGAAGTCAAACAGGTCAACGACCGGACCTGGTATATCATCGCGAAGCGCTCGAGCGGAGAATGGACACACGGTGAACTCATTCGGCTCGTCTGTGAGGAGGTGGCGGAGCGCGAAGTCGCGATCCGCATCCTGACGCGCCGGCGTGTGGGTATTGAGTTTACGGCGAAGGGTGATTGGTCTGAGGAGTTGTTCACGCAGATAGCGTTGGAACTTCACACGGGCTGAGGCCCCTCGACCGCGCGCAAGCAGTCCAATCCAGGACCGCGGCGATCTCGGCGAACTATGCAACGTTATGCACCGGGACCGGATGTCGTCGGTCACCTGACGGTTGTACCCAACACTGGGCCCGGGGTACTCGAGAGCCCCCGTGACCCGCTGTAACTACGTTGCCTCTGCTCCTGGACCCTCCTCTGCGGTGCCCACCGGCGCCGAAGGCTCCCCCGCGGCACTCGCCGGCGTCCGATCCACTCGGTCGTTGAACAGCAGGGCGAACCCCACCATGACTACGGCTGCAAACGCCGCCGGCAC
>JARRLJ010000123.1:0-501 GCA_037387025.1 Gemmatimonadales bacterium | reverse complement strand
AGATTGCCGGCTACCTGTGCGCCAATCAGCATCCCAATGCCGTAGGTAGCCAGCACCAGCATCCCCTGAGCCTGTCCCCGAATCTGCGGTGTCGACTTCTTATCTACGTAGATCTGACCCGTGACGAAGAAGAAATCGTAGCAAATGCCGTGCAGCAGGATGCCGACGATGACCATCCAGAACACCGCGCTCGGCGCCCCCAGCGCAAAGAGCGCGTAGCGCAGCATCCATGCACCCATGCCCGTCACGAGCATCCACTTGACACCCAACCTCACGAAGAACAACGGCATAAGGAGCATGAATATCACCTCAGACATCTGCCCGAGGGTCTGAGTACCGGCAATGTTCTGGAAGCCCATCCCCTCGAGGAAGAGCTGCGTGAAGTTGTAGTACGCAGCCAGGGGAATGCAGATGAGCATTGAGCTGATAATGAACACGTAGAACGGTTTGCTACCCAGCTCCTTGAGCGCGTCGAGTCCGACGATACTGCGGATCGAGACC
>JARRLJ010000122.1:0-6602 GCA_037387025.1 Gemmatimonadales bacterium | reverse complement strand
AGAGCGAGTGGGTCTACCTGAGGTTGCAGTACAATTACCTAAGACCTGACGGCGGGTCGGGAAACAGTACAGTACTTCTGCAAGTAGTCTGGGCGTTCGGACCGCACAAACACGAGACATACTGAGGCTGAGAGGATGAGATGAGATACGCAGTGAAACGTGAGAGAAATTCTCTGAGTATGAAAAGCTTGCTTCGGCCAGTGGCAGTGTCGGTTCTCACATCAATTGCCCTCTCATCATCGATGGACGGCCAGGACAAACTACGGATTGTCGCTACCGTTCCGACCTATGCTGCTATTGCTCATGAGCTAACTGGAGACCTCGCACAAGTCGAGGCAATTGCACGCGGCGACCAAGATCCGCACTTCGTGAACCCACGGCCAAGCTTCGCGGCCATGGTTCAGCGTGCAGATCTCTTCATCGCTACGGGACTGGATCTCGAGCTTTGGGTACCCGCAATCATGGATCGGGCAAACAATCCCAAAGTCCGTGAAGGAGCGGATGGGCATGTCGTTGCTTATTCCGGTGTGAAGCTGCTACAAATTCCGGAGAGCGTGTCGCGCGCCGGGGGCGACGTCCACGTCTTCGGAAACCCGCATGTGCACACCGACCCGATCAATGGGATAATTATCGCGCGCAACATCGCGGCCGGGTTGAAGCGTGTGGATCCTGCAAACGCAACGAGCTACGACGCCAACCTGAGCGAATTCGAAGAACAGGTCATGGCCCGTCTGTTCGGCGAGGAGCTACTGGAACTCTTGGGGACCGAGACCATATTTGACCTGGCTCGAAATTACGAGTTCTGGGATTTCGCTACGTCAAACAGCTACCAGGGCAAGCCCCTAACCGAATATGTCGGCGGCTGGCTGAAACAGGCAGAGCCCTTCAGGGACCAACGCATGGTGTGCTACCACAAGAACTGGGCATACTTCAGTGCGCGGTTTCGTATCGAGTGTGCCATGTACATCGAGCCCAAGCCGGGAATCCCGGCATCGCCGGGCCACGTAGCGGAAGTGATCCGATTCATGGAGAGCGATAACATCCCGGTTCTGTTCGCTGCCAATTACTTCAGTGGTAGCCAGGTAGAGCGCGTAGCCGCACGTGCACGAGTCAAACCGATAAGGGTTCCGGAACATGTCGCTGGGGAGGAAGGGGTCGACGACTATTGGGCGCTAGTCGACCTCTGGGTAACTCATCTCGCCAATGCATTTCAGGATTGGCGACCCGGACACCCGTGAGCTGACATGCTTAGTCTTATGTTTCCGGCCCTCGTGGCCTCGCTAATACTTGCTGGGATGCTCGGATACCTCGGGATCCACATCATCGCCCGAGGCGTAATTTTCGTCGATCTTGCTCTGGCTCAAGTAGCGGCTCTTGGGTGGGCGGCCGCCGGCCTCGGACTTGGCGCTACCGTGGGCGCATGGCTCGGACTACCAGAGGCCGAGTATGGATACGCGGTTGGGTTGGCAGCGACATTGATAGCTGCCGCCCTTTTCAGCCTGAGCCGGATGGACAACAAGAGGGTTCCACAAGAAGCAATCATTGGCATCGTCTACGTTGTCGCTTCAGCCGCAACCATACTTCTTGCTGCGCAAGCGCCGCGAGGGAGCGAACATGTTGAGCATCTCCTCACCGGCAGCCTGCTCTGGGTAACCTGGCCGCAGATCTGGAAGACCGGTGTAGTCTTCGGAGTCATAGGTGTCGTGCATTGGCTCCTACGCACACGCTTTCTGACAATTTCATTGAGACCTGAACTAGCCCAGCAGAAAGGCTGGAGAGTGGCGTGGTGGGATTTCTTGTTCTACGCTCTGTTCGGAGTCGTGGTTACCTCGTCAGTGGCGATCGCCGGCGTCTTGTTGGTCTTCAGTTTTCTGGTGATCCCGGCTGTCATTGCCTTCCTATTCACAGCCCGTACCGCTCCACTGCTATCGATCGCGTGGTCGTCAGCCATACTGGCAACGCTGTTGGGGCTGTACGCATCGTTCGTCACCGACATGCCTACTGGACCTGTAGTGGTTTGTGCATTCGCCATTGTCCTGATGTTGGCGTTCGTGTTGCGCCGCATAATGAAGCCGCAAGCAGACGAACAAGCCACCTGGGAAAGCTCCGCTGATACCTGACGCACAGACGTCTTTGCGGCGACCAAGCCTGCTGCTAGTTTATTGAGTTCCGGACAAACAACCGACGTCTTCGCTTACTGGACTGCCATGACCAAGAACCGGAAATCGGCGGGCGCAATGGAACGCGACCTGGCGCCGGGATTGCGCCCGAGAGGGATGGTTCACTGGAATCTCAGACCGGCCGCGCTGTACGAACATGCCGTAAGGCGGGATGAAGGAAGGTTGGTACGAGGTGGGCCGTTCAGCACCATCACAGCACCTCACACCGGTCGATCCCCCAACGACAAGTTCCTCGTCAGAGAGCCAACTTCGGAGGGTGACATTTGGTGGGGCTCTGTAAATCAGCCAATGCATCAGGATTGTTTTGCCACGCTTCGCGATGATGTGATTAGGAATCTCTCCCGAGAAGATGAACTGTTCGTTCGTGATGTACACGCCGGCGCCGACCCCCGTTACCGGATGTCGGTACGGTTCATAACGACTAATGCGTGGCATGCTATGTTCGTGTACAATATGTTCATTCGACCAGAATCGGATGATCCGATAACAGAACCACGCTTCACCGTGCTGCACGTGCCCGATATGCGAGCTGAACCAGGCCGTCATTGCACGAGGAGCGGCACATTCATCGCAATCAATTTCGCCGAGCGCATTGCATTGATAGGAGGCACTCAGTACGCAGGTGAAATGAAGAAGACGATGTTCTCAGTGCTCAACTACATGTATCCGAATCAAGGAATCCTGCCGATGCATTGTTCGGCCAACGTGGGGCCGGACGGTGACGTCGCAATATTCTTTGGGCTATCCGGAACGGGGAAGACTACACTGTCTGCCGATTCGGACCGCGGGCTGATCGGCGACGACGAACACGGCTGGAGCAACGACGGAGTTTTCAATTTCGAGGGCGGCTGTTACGCCAAGATCATCAGGCTCTCACAGGAGGGAGAGCCGGAAATACACGCGACAACGGAAATGTTCGGCACCATCCTAGAGAATGTCGTGGTGGACCCTGAAACTCGGTTCACCATGCTGGACGACGACTCAATAACAGAGAACACCCGCGCGTCGTATCCGATCTATTTTATCAAGAACCACGTGCCGCAAGGAATGGCAGGACACCCGCGCAACGTCGTGTTCCTCACAGCCGACGCTTTCGGTGTCCTGCCACCCATTGCGAAGCTCACTAGCGAGCAGGCAATGTACCATTTCCTGTCCGGATACACCGCCAAGGTAGCCGGGACCGAAAAGGGGATTACAGAACCACAGGCGACGTTCAGCGCCTGCTTCGGTGCCCCTTTTCTACCGATGCATCCAGGCGTGTATGCGAAAATGCTCGGTGAACGCATTGCCCGGCACAACGTGCAGTGCTGGCTCGTAAACACGGGGTGGACGGGAGGGCCATACGGTGAGGGGAACCGGATCAACTTACCGTACACGCGCGCGATGGTTAGTGCTCTGCTCAACGGCAGTCTCAACAAAGCACCTACACGTCCCGACCCCATATTTGGCATTCACACCGTAACCGAGATTCCGGCACTGCCTTCGAAGATTCTGGATCCACGATCCACTTGGGCCGACCCAGACAAGTACGACGTTCAAGCACGCAAGCTCGCGGAGATGTTCGACCAGAGCTTCAAACGCTACGCCGACGGGGTTCCCGAAGCCGTGCGCGGGGCAGGACCAATCACATAGGTATAGCTTACAATGGCAGCAACCGGTGATTTCGAGGTAATCCGAGACCCACTCTGGAACAACATAAGAATCGAGGCAGAGGCGTTGGGTGTGCTCGATAGCGAACAGTTCCAGCGCCTTCGTTACATTAGACAGTTGGGCCACGCATTCTTGGTCTATCCTGGGGCAACCCACACACGGTTTGAGCACGCATTGGGTGCGTATCATCTTGCTCGGCGGACCCTTGCGTTGCTCCGGGAGCGGAATCAGCTTGATAGGATAGACCCCGAGCAGATCGTGCTGGTCAGACTTGCGGCTCTCCTCCACGACGTCGGCCACTACCCTTTCTCACATGCGCTGGAAGAAGCCGGCCTGCCCTCCCATGAGATTCTGGCCGACACGCACCTGCGTCGTGCTGGCCTAAGAGATGTGCTGTTGAGTACAGGAATAGACGACGTTGAATCAAGGCTCCTTGCACTGATCATCGGAACGAGTTCGAACCCGCTACAAGGACTGGTCTCGGGATCGCTCGATCTCGACAAGATCGAGTATCTGACCCGTGACGCGAGAATGTGTGGTGTCCCGTACGGTACAGTCGATGTCGACCGGCTCATTCATTCGATCACGCTCGTACCATCAGCAGGGTCCGAAACCGTAGCGGTGCACGAAAAAGGTGTGAGTGCGTTGGAATCCCTGCTGTTCGCCAAGTATCAGATGTATCGCAACGTGTACTGGCACCATGCAGTGCGCAGTGCAACTGCCATGTTCAAGCGTCTAGTGCGCAGAGCGGTCCGCCGCGGTGACCTACAGATCGACTGGATAGCAAACTCCACGGATGAGGTACTCATGGAAGCACTGCACCGGCTGCGCGACACCACCCTGGCTGCGCGTCTGCGGAGCCGACACCTCTACAAGAGACTAGTTGACGTACCCGCTACCGACCTGGCTTGCGGAAGCGGCGATTGGATGTCCGAGGATCCTGATCTACTGGAACGTGTCGAGGATCAGCTCGCTCGAGAGCTGAGACAGAAACCGGGTGACATTCTAATCGATTTCCCTGCGAAACCGGCAATGCTGGCCGTAGACATACCGGTGCTGACACACAATGGAGGAATAGTGCAAATGGATAGGGAAGCCGCCAGCGATTGGCTGGGGATCCAGCGAGTCAGCAGTGAGCTACATACCGGCGCCCGCCACTTGCGAGTGTTTGCGGCAGAACCGATTCACCTCGATATCAGTGCACTGCTGGCGCTAGCGGAGCGTACCCGCGCTGAAGTACAAGATGAACTCGAGCGGGACGCTTCGCTGCTTACCGCTGTTACCTAGCTCACTCATCACTCTCTTCGAGATCCACCTGCATCTGCCAACTTGGCCGCCAGTGCTCGATAATAACGGGCGTCCTCCGATCGACCGGCCTCTTCCATCGACACCGCACACAATTCAAGCGCGTACAACAAAGGCCCGAGGTGTTCGGCCACAACCACACCTAGAGCCTCAGTATTAGGTCCCTCCGCCGCGCTTCCCGACCCCGTACGCTCAACCGACGTCCTACTCGTCTCCCTCAGCCGCGTCTACTCGAACGATGATGACCGTTATGTTGTCCAGCCCGCCTCTTCGGTTTGCCTCCGAAACCAACGAATCTACTAGCACTGCCGGCTGGCTGTCGGTCTGAAGTATACTGAGTAGTTCATGATCCTCGAGCATACCGGTGAGCCCATCGGAGGCCAACAGGAACAAGTCGTCAGTCTTCAACGTGCCCACATAGATATCTGGCACCACATCAGTACGGATGAGTGCGAGCCTGCTCCGGAGTCAGGTACCCTGCGTCGACCTGCTCCTGGACATAAGAGTGGTCCTTTGTTAGCTGAGAAAGTTCTCCATCTCGCAACAGGTACGCACGACTGTCGCCAACCTGTCCAACCACGTAGCGTGGTCCATTGATCACCATTGCCGTGGCAGTGGTCCCCATCCCACGCTTTTCCGGTTCGTCGACCGTACGCTGAAAGATCGCGGCATTGGACTCGTGGATTGCCCGCCGCATCATCTGCGTCGCCTCACTCTCGGACTTCCCGAGCACACCTTGGAGTCCGCGCGCGATCATCTGTACTGCCATTTCACTCGCCACCTCACCTGCCGCGTGCCCACCCATGCCATCCGCAACGATGAACATGCCCTTCTCCGGTAACATCAGGTAGTTATCCTCGTTCCCGGACCGGATGATCCCCACATCTGTGCGGCCAGCGCACGTGTACTGAACGTTGTGAGCCAAAACGTCTAGTCCGAGGCCGAAGGGTCAGAGCGCCGCGGATCTGCTGGCGGCGGCAAATGAACGGGCTGAATCACTTTCGTCGTGCTCCCCTTGTGCACATCAACGGAATCGTCCGTCGGCTCGAATACGGTTTGCACCGTTCCAAATCGAACGATAGCACCAGGTGCCAGCGCCGTCTCCTCCAACACTCGCTCTCCATCTACGATCGTGCCATTGGTCGATCCTTGATCCACCAGGACCCAAATACCCTCGCGGCGCTGCAGCTTGGCATGCACCGTGGAGACGCTCTCGTCAGGCAGTACAATATCGTTGTAGTCAGCCCTGCCAATATTAACCACCGGAAACCGTACCGAGAGCCGCTGTCCCTTGTTGGCCCCCGCACGGACTACGAAAGTGGCGAGCGGTCCCTCTTTCGCAGCAGCGGGCTCAGTGCCCCGTCCCCTTTCACCCTCCGTACGCACTGTGCTTTCCCCTCCAGAGGGTGTCGGCTCTACCACATCGGGAGTCGTTATGCCGTGCATCGTATCCTGCAGCCTATTTGC
>JARRLJ010000121.1:0-8175 GCA_037387025.1 Gemmatimonadales bacterium | reverse complement strand
ACGCATCGTTGAGGAGAGTAATGGCTGACAAGAGGCGGTCACTGTCGAAGACGGTCACAGTTACTGGAGTGGGACTCCACAGCGGCGCAGAGAGCAGTATCACGTTCAAGCCGGGGAATCCCGGGAGTGGAGTCATCTTCAGACGTACCGATCTGCCCGATGCACCAGAGATTCTAGCCTCAGTTGCCAACGTTACCCATGCAGATCGCCGAACGAGTCTGGGAGACGCAGAAGCGACGGTCCACACGGTGGAGCATGTGCTGGCAGCCGTAGCAGCGCACAGTCTCGACGACGTGTTGATCGAGGTCAACGGACCCGAGGCTCCACTCCTGGACGGCAGCGCGGCACCGTATTTCGAAGCATTGAAAGAGGCGGGACCTGTGGAGGTCGATGGCGCAGTCACCGAGTACCGCGTGGAAACTCCTTTTGTCGTCAACGAGGGTGACGCCAGTTATGTGGTTGCACCACGAGACGACCTCAGGCTGACTGTGACGATCGAGTGGGATCACCCGTCGATCGGTCGACAATCGGGATGCTTCGACATTGATCCGGCTGGCTTCGCAGGGGCTTTGGCCCGAGCGCGTACTTTCGGTTTCGAGAGCGAGGCCGACGAACTGCGTGAGAAAGGACTGGCGCAGGGAGTTTCTCGATCGAACGCGATCATACTCTCGGATGATGGCGTCGAAGGAACCGACTTGATTTGGCCCGATGAGTTCGTGCGGCACAAGACGGTTGATGTTCTTGGCGATCTAGCCCTGCTCGGGGGCCGTTTCAAGGGACATGTCGTGGCAGAGCGTCCAAGCCATAAAGGAAACGTAGCGTTGGTCCGTGCCATCAAACGAACGGGTGGATTGAGAGTACCTCCCGTTATGGGAATCCAGGAGATTCTGGGCGCGAGTCCTCACCGCTATCCGATGTTGTTGGTTGATCGGATCGTTGAGATGGAAGAGGGCAAGCGCATAGTCGGCATAAAGAACGTCACGGTAAATGAACCATTCTTCCAGGGCCATTTCCCAGACCATCCGATAATGCCGGGCGTATTGATAATAGAGGCGATGGGTCAAGTGGGTGGAATGTTGCTGATGGGAGCGTTTGAGAAGCCGGAAGACAAGGTGGTATACTTCATGGCGATCGACAACGTGAAATTCAGAAAGCCAGTCGTTCCCGGCGATCAGATCAGGTTCGAATTGGAGATGCTACACTTTCGCGGCAGGAACTGTCGCATACGCGGCGTGGGTTATGTAGACGGCCAGCCGGCGGCAGAAGCCGAGATGAGGGCCCGCGTCGTGGACAAATGAGCGCGAGAGTCCATCCCAGCGCACTCGTCGACCCCAAGGCAGAACTCGACGATGACGTCGCGATTGGTCCCTACTCGATTGTGGGACCGCATGTCAGCATCAAATCCGGCACTGAGATAGCCTGCCACACGGTTATCGAGAGCAACACTCGAATCGGTAGCGACTGCTCCATCGGCATCGGATCAGTGCTCGGCGGTGAGCCCCAGGACCGCAAGTTTGCGAACGAGCACACGTGGTTGGAGGTAGGCGACCGGACACTTATCCGCGACTACTGCACACTCAATCGCGGCACAGCCCATCGGGGTAGGACCAGAGTAGGTAGCGACTGTTACCTGATGTCGTACGTGCACGTGGCCCACGATTGCATCATTGAGAGCGGTGCCGTTCTCGCGAACGCGGTGCAGTTGGCCGGGCATGTGTGTATCGAGGAGCATGCCAACGTTGGCGGGTCGACGCCGGTTCATCAGTTCGTACGGATCGGAACATACGCAATGGTAGGCGGTGGTTCGCGTCTACCGCAGGATGTGCCACCGTACACCAGAGCAGCGGGTAATCCGTTCAGACTGTACGGCATCAACACGATCGGGCTGACACGTGCGGGATTCAGTTCAGATGTGCGGCTTGCCTTGAAGCACGCTTATCGGATGCTCTTCAACTCGGATCTCACGACCGCAGAAGCGGTAGACCTGCTCCGACGCGAGAGAGCCGATGTTCCCGAGGTGATGCGGCTGGTGGACTTTGTGGCGCGTTCGGAACGGGGAGTCTTGGTCTGAAGCGGATTTTCGTTTCTGCAGGGGAGGCTTCGGGTGACGCACACGCGGCTCCCGTGATTAGGGCTCTCGCGGAAGGTGACCCCGATTTGAGAGTGGAGGGGATTGGCGGCCCGAACATGGCAGGTGCTGGAACGGCGATACTGGAATCGATTGAGCGACTCTCAACAATTGGATTGAGCGAAGCCGTAAGAACAGTACCGCGGCATGTGGCTCTCCTGCGGCGTGTCCGCAGACTGTTTGCCGAACGCAGATACGATCTGGCCATCCTGATCGACTATCCCGGTTTTCACATGAGGGTTGCGGCGGCGGCGCGGCGGGTGGGAATACCGGTCCTTTACTACATCGCACCGCAATTGTGGGCTTGGGGCGGGTGGAGAGTTCGCTCGGTTAGAAGGAACGTGCAGTCGCTTGCGGTGGTGCTGCCCTTCGAGGAGCAGTTCTTCCGGAGTCGTGGTGTTCCGGCCGAGTTCGTTGGCCACCCACTGCTGGACAGCGCTCCGCTTCCAAACGGTGAGTCGGCGCGTCGCGTGCTGGGAATATCGCAAGACGCCACGGTGTTGGGGCTGTTACCAGGCAGCCGACGCCAGGAAGTGGAGCGGTTGTGGCCGCGATTCCGTGACGCGGCCACTAGATTGCGCAATGTCGTTGGAAACCTCGAGATCTTGGTAGCTGGTGTGCCGGGCGGCGAGTATCCGCAGGGCGATGATGCAGGAATCCGCAACGCCAACACGCGCGAGGTGCTTGCCGTGGCAGATGCTGTTATCTGCAAGTCGGGTACTGCCACACTGGAGGCAGCGCTTGCCGGCACGCCAATGGTGATAGGGTACACCATGAGTCCGTTCACATACCAAGTAGCCAGGCACATGGTTCGCGTGCGACAGATAGGCCTGGTGAATCTGTTGGCTGGCCGTCGGGTAGCCCCTGAGCTGATCCAGCACGATGTGACGGCCGAAAAGTTGGCGAATGCGGCCGGTCGCTTGTTGGACGGGTCGAGTGTCGCAGCACGGGAGCAGCGTGCGGCGTTCGTCGAAATTCGGCAACGGTTGGGGGCTCCGGGCGCGGGGGCGAGGGTGGCGGACATCGCCCGGAGACTGGCGGCATGATTGGAGCGCTGCAAGCCACCGCGCTGGGAATACTCGCGCGTCTCTTGGCGCGCTCGTGGCGGCTGGAGGTGGTTGGCGAGTCGCACGTGGAGCAGGCACGGAGCAGCGGGAAAGCAGTGCTCTTTGCGGTGTGGCATGCCTACATGCTCGTTCCTCTTTGGCACCGCCGTGGGCAGGGTGTGACGTTGCTTGTGAGCGCGCATGAGGACGGCGGGTATCTGGCGCGAGCGGCGCTGAGATGGGGATACCGTGTGGTCCGTGGTTCATCGACTAGGGGCGGGACCTCTGGATTCCTGGGAATCATGCGAGTCCTCTCATCGGGAGGTGAAGTGGCGTTCACTCCCGACGGCCCCCGCGGACCAGCCCGGATCGCCAAACCCGGTGCGGTTGCGGCGGCGGCGCGGTACGGCACCGCGATTGTTCCCATAGGAGCAAGTGCCTCTGCATGGTGGCGTTTGCGCTCCTGGGATCGCTTTGCAATCCCACGGCCATTTTCGCGCGTGCGGCTAGTGTACGGTGCCCCATATCGGCCCAACGGAGCCCGATCTGCGGCACGGGAAGACGATGCCGATCGGCTCGCGGAATTCCTGAACAATGCGCAGCGGTCGGCGGAATGCTGATCGCTAGGTGGCTCTGGACCGGGCGTTCGTTTTCGGCGCGGTTTGCGCGACTACCTCTGATTCCACCCTCGTTGCTGTATCGCAGCATTGCCGCGGCTCGGGCGCGCGCGTACCAAAGTCGGCTGTTACCGCGCGAGTCTCCTCCTGTCCCAACCGTGGCAGTAGGCAACCTGACAGTCGGCGGGTCCGGGAAGACTCCGGTAGCATCATGGATCGCCAGCTACTATTCGAGCCGGGATATGAAGCCCGGCATAGTTTTGCGAGGGTACGGGGGTGACGAGGGCCAGGTACACCGTAAGTTGGTCTCGAATGCCGTCGTGGTGGAGGATCCAGATCGGATGCGCGGGGCGAGGAAGGCGGTGTCCATGGGGGCGGAAGTGCTGGTGCTGGATGATGCCTATCAGCGGCTGGACGTTGCTAGGGATTTGAATATCGCTGTGGTGAGTGCGGAGTCGATTCGCGCGGTGCGGTGGACGCTGCCCGCCGGTCCATGGCGCGAAGGCTGGAAGGCATTGCGCCGAGCCGATCTGGTCGTTGTAACCCGCAAGCGGGCAGGGACCCAAGCAGCCAAAGCCGTTGCGGAGCGTGCCCAGAGGATGGTGCGCCATCGGCCGGTGGCTATCGCCCGGTTAGGGATCGCGCAATTCAGCGGAATGCTGACGGGCGAGCGGATCGACACCCTTCAGATGAAGGGTGCCAGGTTGGTGGTTGCGGCTGGGATAGCGGATCCAAGGACGTTTGCGGCGCAGTGCCGTGCCATGGGGGCGAGGGTCGAGCTACTGGCATTGCGGGACCATCACTCGTTTACAGTGCGCGATGTCCGGCGAATAGCGCACGCCGGGAGACGGGCTGACTACGTTGTTGTTACCGAAAAGGACGCGGTCAAACTGCGTGATTGCTGGCCGGGGCGCCGGCCGGAACCGCTGGTTGCCGAGCTGGATTTGGCGTGGGAACGAGGAGGCCAGCACGTCACAGCGGCATTAGACGCGGCCGTGCTGGCCGTTGATGAGCTTGTCTCATGAAAAAAGAAGAATCTGAGAAGAAACGTCACAAGAAGACGGCTCAGGATATCCTGGGCCGCAACAAAGACCCGCATCTAGACGAGAACAACCCCTTTGAAGCGATGATGGCCCGGTTCGACCACGCCGCCGAGTTGCTGCATCTGGATCCGGGAATCTACAAGGTGCTCAGGGAGCCGGAAAAACAAATAACCGTAGCAGTCCCGATCCAGCTGGATAGTGGCGAGGTAGAGGTGTTCACAGGCATTCGGGTCGTCCATAATACGGCGCGCGGACCGGGGAAGGGTGGCATCAGGTTCGATCTCCGCGTAAACCTCGACGAGGTGAAGGCACTAGCCGCGTGGATGACGTGGAAGTGTGCGGTTGTAAACATCCCGTTCGGCGGTGCAAAAGGCGGCGTGGTTTGTGATCCCAGAGTTCTCTCCATCAGCGAGCTGGAACGGATAACGCGACGGTACACTGCTGCACTGATAGGAATCATGGGTCCGGAGTCTGACATCCCCGCTCCCGATGTGAACACAAACGAGCGGGTGATGGCCTGGATCATGGATACGTACTCGATGCACCAGCACCATCCGGTGACGGCAGTGGTGACGGGCAAGCCCGTGGAGATGGGTGGATCGTTAGGTCGGCGTGAGGCGACGGGACGCGGATGTATGATCGCCACCAAGGAGGCCCTGAAGTATCTAGGACACGAGCTGTTGGAGATGGATGTGGATGTGCTACTCCCCGCCGCGGTGGAGAATGCGATTACGAGAAAGAACGCCGACAGAATCAAGGCAAAGGTGATCTGTGAGGGAGCAAACGGTCCGACGACGGCTGCTGCGGACCGTATCTTGGAAGAAAAGGGAGTGTTCGTCATCCCGGACATTTTGGCCAACGCAGGTGGAGTAACTGTCAGCTATTTCGAGTGGGTGCAGGATCGCAACGGTTACTTTTGGTCGGAAGATTCCGTCAATGAGCGACTGAATGCCGTAATCGAGCGCTCTTTTCACGACGTGAAGAAGGTAGCTGAAGAACATTCCGTGAGCATGCGAGTGGCGGCCTACATGCTGGCCATCGAGCGAGTGGCTGCTGTCCACAGGTTGCGTGGGCTCTATGCGTGATGACGATATACTTGATTGCGGTAGGGCGGGTTAAGAACACCTCGTTGAGAGACGCGTGCGCCGAGTACGAGGCCAGAACGAAACATTACGTAAAGCTGGAGGTCCGCGAGGTCCGTGACGGCGGCCTATCGGATCGTGATGCGGACAGGGTCCGATTGATCGAAGGTGAGGCGCTCCTCAAGGCGATTCCGCGAGACGCGCAGCTTGTGGCCGTGACGCGCACGGGAGAATCGAGATCAAGTGCTGATTTGGCGCGGCAGTTGGATGACTGGAGGCAATCGAATAAGGACGTTGCGTTTGTCATCGGGGGGGCACACGGTCTGAACGAAACGGTCGTGAGCAAAGCACAGTCCCGGCTGAGCCTCTCGCAGATGACTCTTCCCCATGAATTGGCGCGACTCACGCTGTTGGAACAGCTATACCGGGCCTGCACGATTCTAAGAGGTGAACCGTACCACAAAGGTGGATGAGTTGACCGAATGGTTCGAGCAGTGGTTCGGTGAAGAGTACCTGAAACTGTATCCTCATCGGGACGAGCACGACGCGGCGGATGCCGTATCGCTGATCTCAGAAACGGTAGCCTTGGGCGACCGCCGAGTGCTCGATCTGGCGTGCGGTCCGGGACGTCACGCCAAGCAGTTGCGAGAGGTGGGTGCTGACGTTGTAGGATTCGATCTCTCGATGCCGCTTCTGAGCCGGGCGCGGCACCGTACGTCTCCTCCATTGACTGTGGTGCGTGGAGACATGCGGCATCTGCCGTTCAGGTCAGGTACGTTCGAGGTCGTGATAAATCTCTTCACGAGTTTCGGGTACTTCTCGGATGACGGCCAGCACGACGCCGTGTTGGCCCAGGTTGCCACCGTGCTCGAGAGGAATGGGACGTTCGTACTGGATTACTTCAATAGTACTGCCTTGCTAGCTAGTCTGGTCACTCGGGAGGAGCGGGCCATTGGCAGCCAACAAGTCGTCATAGAGCGACGCTTCACTGAGGACGGCCGTTTCGTGCTCAAGGAGATGCATCTGATGGATGACGGACGCCGTTTCGTGGAGAAAGTGCGGTTGTTCACGCCGCGTGAACTCCAGGACATGATCAACAAGGCGGGACTCACCATCCGGGAGCGTTTTGGAGACTACGATGGGAGTCGATTCTCAGGCGAGAGCCCGCGCATCATCTACTTTGCGGAGCGCACGTGAATCTGGACTTCCGATCAACTGATCTCGGTCCTCGACCAGCGTTCGATGTGCGGAAGACTGCCGAGCGCCGCGCGCTGGAGATAGATCCCAATCTCCGGGCCGCATTCACTGCGCGCGGAGCGGCCGAGGCAAACCTTGGACGTATTTTTACCGACGGTGCGCTCTGCGTGACGACCGGACAACAACCGGGACTGCTCACCGGACCTCTGTATACGATCTACAAGGCGCTATCGGCGGCGGCCCTGGCGCACGTAATGCAGCGTCTGCTGCAGCAACCTGTTGTGCCGGTGTTTTGGGTCGCTGGCGATGACCACGATTTTGCTGAGTCGAATCACCTGCACTTACTCACGATGGCGAACACCGTGGAGCGACTGACACTCAGGGAACGTGATCAGGCCGCGCCGCAACTGCCGCTTTACAGGGAAGAGCTGGGTGGGGATATCGAGCGAGTACTGGAAACGGTTGCCAAAGAGACCCCTGATACTGAATACAAGGCGGAGACGATTGACTGGCTGCGCCGACACTATCGACCCGAAACCGACATGGCCTCAGCTTTCGGCCACGCGTTAGCCGAGCTGCTGGGGCGGCATGGAATCGTGGTGTTCAACCCGACTCACCCTGAGGCAAAGCGGGTGATGGCTCAGTGGTTCGTGCGCGCTCTGGAAGACGCTGGTGACATAGATGCTGCACTTGCCGTGTATGCGAGGGAGTTGGGGACCCGCGGCTCTCCGGTTCCGATCGAAGTCGGTGACGGTGCCACGACGGTAATGATCGAATCGCGTTTGGGCCGCGATCGACTAATCATGAACGGTGACCACTTCGTTGCGCGTCGTTCAGGGGAAGAATGGTCGGTGGACGAGTTACGAGGACTTGCGCGGTCAGAGCCCCAGAGGCTTTCGGCGAATGTGCTGTTGCGCCCGGTAGTGGAAGCAGCCGCACTCCCCACCTTGGCTTACGTTGGGGGGCCTGGCGAACTGAACTACCTGCCGCAGGCTGATCCAATTTACGAAGCGCTGGACGTGGAGCCGCAGGAACGGGTTGCACGTTGGGCTGCCACAATGG
>JARRLJ010000120.1:0-12855 GCA_037387025.1 Gemmatimonadales bacterium | reverse complement strand
CACGGATATCAAGGCAGGCCGTGTGCCATCTACGCACAGCCCACCTAAGTAATTGTCCTAGATAAAGTTATGGCTGAAGCGCGTGTCCTCAGCGGTGAACTGTGTGGGTGAAAAAACCCGATCCCGCTGGGGCTTTTCACCACAATACGGTGCCAGTGGCGTGCGTTTGACTCGGAAGTCCGTGGATTGCAGTCACTTGCTGTGGGGTACCGTTCTTGCTAAAACTGACTTAGGGCGAAATAACCCACCGGATCGCTTGGAGAGGTGATGCCCGGGGAAAAGAAGGTTTTAGTGGTGGATGACGACAGTCTGGTGTTAGACAGCGTCGCCGCAGCTCTCGAAGGGGCGGGGTTCCAGGTTTTGACAGCCGACTCCGCAGAGAAGGCCCTCGAACTCGCAGGGCGAGTGGAGCCCGACGTGGTCGTTGCGGACTTGAAGATGCCTGGGATGGACGGGGTGTCTCTTCTCGGACGCCTGAAGGAAGACATTGCGCCGACACCGCGCATGGTCATCTACAGCGCCTCACAACCTCCAGATCAGTCGGCCGAGAGCATGCGTGGAGTGCTTTGGGTGTCCAAGGCTGCGGGACACGAAACGCTGCTGGAAGCCCTGCAAGCAGCACCCAAAGGTAGTGGCGACTCCTCTGAGTAGGTCGACGAGCGAAACAGTACAGGCGCCCCCGGTTAAACGGGGTCTCCGACGACGCATCCTTATGTGGTTCCTCGTGCTCTCGCTGGTTCCACTGTTTATCTCTAATGCGGTTGGCTACTCGGTTACCAGCCGCATCATCGAGCGTCAGGCACAACGGTATCTCCTCGCCCTTACCGAAATTGAAGCACAGCACGTGGCGACCGAAGTGGAGCGCCACCTACTCTATCTCGATGCCGTCGTGGCCGGGAACGTCCTTCTGACTAGCAGTGTTCCCTTCGCAGCTGGGGCGGTTCGCGCTGGTGACCGACAAGCCGCGTCCGTCACTGGGCTCCACGAACACCTCGACCGGAAACTGGCCGAACTGCCACCCTTGTCCGAGCTATTCGTAATCGACACTGCGGGTACGGTGGTCGCTTCGACCGTTCACGATAGAGTGGGTGCGGACTGGTCTCAAACTGAACTGTTTCGGCTCGGCAAGCATGGTCGGTATTTTGCCAATGACTTGGAGACGCTCGGTGGACTCGTAGGACCTGTCTACCGATTAGCCATACCAATTCCTGACGGTGAGGGTGCATCCGTCGGATTGCTCGCGGCTACAGTCGGCTTCGACCGCGTGCAGGGTTTTCTGCGCATCACTGCACATCTAGCCGGCGATATTCACACCTTCATCGTAGACAGCGAAGGACGCCCTCTGTTCGCGTCGCACCCACATGCCGGACTCCACTACGGCCAGGTACTATCCTCTCCGCTGTTGGGGCAACCTGACGGTGTGGTGATGCGGTACGTCAACTACGAGGGCGTTGAGGTGCTGGGGACCTCGGTACCTGTGCCACAAAGATCGTGGCGCTACGTTGCCGAAGCGCCAGTGTCCAGCGTACTCGGACAACTCCGCGGGCTTGCCTTGCTCGCGGCTCTGCTCGAAGCCGCTTTTGCGCTGTCATTGGTGGCCATTGTATGGGTGGTGGCCCGGTCAATCGTGGCACCGTTGCGCCGGGACTCGGCTAACCGGATCCAGGAACTCCACGATCACGAGATGCGTCGAGCAGCTCAGTTGGCATCTGTGGGCGAACTGGCGTCCGGGATAGCGCATGAGATAAAGAACCCGCTCGTGGGAGTCGCAAGCGGTCTCGATCTCCTCGGAAAAGAGATCGGCAGCAGTTCAAGAGCAGAAGGCTATCTCAGGCAGATGCGCACACAGCTCAAGCGCATCGAGTCAGCCATTCGCGACCTCCTGAGCTACGCACGCCCGAGGGAACCACGGCTTATGTGGACAGACCCGACATTGTTGGTGGATCGGGTCATAGGCCTTACTACTTCGCAGGCAGAAGCCGCCGGTGTGCGGATTGAGAAGCGTGCTGCTGAAGCGATTCCCAAAATCAAACTTGATCCTGAACTCGTGGCCCAAACGCTCGTCAACCTGGCCTTGAACGGCATTCAGGCAATGGAACAAGGCGGAGTGCTCACCATCTCAACAACCAGTGTGTGCGATGAAGTCCGTATTGCAGTATCAGATACTGGAACGGGAATTCCGGAAGAACAGCGCGAAACGATTTTCCGACCGTTCTATACTACCAAGCACAAAGGCTCCGGCCTCGGCCTGGCCATCACGCGCGGCATTGTAGAACGCCACGATGGCCGCCTGGAGGTCGAGAGTGAAGTAGGTTCGGGTTCTACCTTTACTCTGGTTTTCTCGGTTCCACAAGACGAGCTGGTGACACAGTGAACAAAGGTCCTCTGATCGCGGTGGTAGACGACGACGAGCTTACTCGTACATGGATGAGTGAGCACCTGACCACAGCGGGTTACGTAGTCAAGGGCGCCGCCACTGGCAAGGCAGCGCTTGGCCTCGTCCAAGAGGTAGGCCCGGCTCTTATGCTACTTGATCTGCGGTTGCCCGATGCCAACGGCCTCGCGCTCCTTGAACGTTTCCACGAAATCGACCACGACTTGGTGATCGTCATCGTCACGGCCTATGGAGAGATCGAGACTGCGGTTCAGGCAGTGAAGGCGGGTGCCTTTCATTTTCTTCAGAAACCGCCAGATCTCGACGATCTGTTGATAACCATAGAGAAAGGGCTCGAAGCCCGTCGCCTGCGCCAGAAGGTGGCGGTGTTGCAGGAACAGCATAGCTGGCAGTTCGCCGACGTGAAGCTCGTGGGTCGCTCGGAAACGTTACGCAAACTAGCTCAGACCGTAGAAAAACTGGCCCGGGCGGACTCAGCCACAGTTCTGTTGCAAGGCGAAAGTGGCACGGGGAAAGACCTCGTTGCGCGGGCTATTCATGCTAGAAGCGGTCGAAGCGATCTCCCTTTCCTCCAGATCAACTGTACGGCACTACCCGAACATCTTGTCGAGTCGGAACTCTTCGGTCACGAGAGGGGCGCCTTCACCGACGCACGTGAGCGCAAGAAGGGGCTCGCCGAACTCGCCGATGGTGGCGTTCTATTCCTGGACGAGATCGGTGACATGCCAACAAATGCTCAAGCCAAGCTGCTCCGTTTTCTCGAAGATTCAACGTTCAAGCGTGTTGGTGGGACGAGTGACGTGACGGTGGACGTGCGCGTGATCGCGGCCACCAACCGCGACCTCGAGAGTGCGATTGAAAAACACACATTTCGGAATGACTTATACTATCGACTCAAGGTGGTCCCGGTATACATCCCGCCGCTTAGGGAACACCCCGAAGACATCGCCCCGCTGACGGATTACTTCATCAAGCGGCTCGCGCGAGATCTCAAACGCGAGCCGCCTAGTCTAGCACCGTCCGCGGTCAGTGTTCTCGAAGCCTACTCATGGCCGGGCAATGTCCGCGAACTGCGCAACGTTCTTGAGCGAGCGCTTATCCTCGAGGAGACTGACGAAATCCGGCCCGAGCACTTGCCTGCTGAGATCCGTGTGGGCAGCGCCGCTCCCAGTGCGGTAGATTCACTGCTTCAACTTCCCATCGAAGGAGTTCAGGTGACGGACGTGGAAGCTAGCCTTATTCGTCAGGCGCTTGCGCGTACGTACGGCAATGTAACTCAGGCTGCCAAACTACTCGGACTCACTCGGGATACACTCCGCTATCGGATACAAAAGCACCGTCTCTGAGTGCGCATCTCATCCAGGCATCTCTGCCTAGTGTGATCGTTTTTCTGCCGCCCTGTCCAGGCCGCCATACTCGCCCAACACAACGTGTCTTGACTCCCATTCATCCCACCTTCATTCTTAGCCAACCTTACGATGTCTTGGTCGGCCTTGAACATGCCCAAGCGGTTGATCTTGTGGATTCTCCGTTACAGCAGTGCCTTGCTTCCGCTCGCTCTGCTGTCCGTGATGTCATGCAATGATACACGACGCGGGGAAACGAACCACGAACAACGGTTAGACCCTACGACCCAAGATCAGCTGTTGCTAGCGTCCGCGAAAGTAGCACTGCCGCCGCCTGGGATAGCACCCACCGACCTACCTGATTCCAAGTCGGAGGGTGCGCATTTGGTGCAACAATACTGCACAGCCTGCCACGAGCTGCCGACTCCATTGACTCACTCGGCGACGGACTGGCCAAGTGTGACGCGCCGCATGTGGCTGCGCATAGACGGATTAGTCGGGAATTACAGCGTCGCAGTCCCGACGTCGGCTGAACGGGTTCTGATATTGCAGTATCTCATTGACAACGCGCTCAACATGAGCAGGGTTGCCCTGCCACCCGGACCCAACCGTGTTTCGTTCGCGGAAACCTGCAGTCGCTGCCACGAGCTTCCCGATCCAAGGCTGTATGGTTACGAGGATTGGATCGCGGTGGTGCAGCGTATGACCGCACGCATGCAGACCATGCTAGGGCACGCAGTGACTCAAGAGGAATACTCGAACATTGTACGGTACCTCGAGGCCGTCGCACGCACCACACCTTGAACACTCACTGCAAGTGAACTGGCGATTATCGCTGTTCGTGGCTCGTGTCCTGTTCGCTTAGTTTGGCCCCGGGAGCCAACTCCTCTTCGTACCACCTCCCGTGGTGCTTCCTGACCTCTTCCCGCGAAAGCTTGCCGGTCACCCAGGCCCAATTCATGGGGTATGCGTCCGGATGGAGGATCACGAAGAAGAAGTGCCACACCAGGATAGCGAGCGTCGCCAGCCACGCCTCGTAGTAGTGGATCGTCTGCGAGACTGTAACCGCCAGTGCCGGCAGTATTCTTACGGCCTTCTCCGGGAACCAGAGCACCAGGCCGGTCAGCACCATTACCACGGTGCCCCAGACAAGCGCCCAATACTCTGCTTTCTGGGTGTAATCCCAGCGCCCGAACTTCACACGTTCTTTGCGCTGCCAGGCATAGTACTTGATGTTGGCCAAGGCCTCCCTGACGTCGTGAATTCGCGGCACCATTGCCTTGATCTCTTCGCGACCGCGCTTCACGAAAATGACGTAGTAGAGATGGAGCACCGCCGTCGCCATCAGGATCACTGCGCTAATGCGATGCAGAGTCGACCGCACCGGCTCCGACATTCCGATTTGTGCGAGCCCCTTTACCCACCATGCGTCCGGAAACCGAAGTGCGAAACCCGTGATCACGAGGAGCGTGAACGAGATCGTCAGCGCCATGTGCTGAATCAGCTCGTTGGAGTCGAAGCGGCGAACGGCGCCCCCAGACAACTCCTCCCTGATGCGCTGCATCATGTAGTAGTTCAAGATCACGAGATTGTGCAGTAGCATACCGCCGATGGTACCGATGATCAATACGAGATAGATCCTTCGTATCATACGATTCACCGGGTTTGTCTCTATCGAAGCTGCCTCATGCGTGTACGAGGCGGCAAACGCCGGATCTGCATCGGGGTGGCACTGGGCACACGTCTGCACCACGTTGCTGGAATTGATCGAAGATGTGGAATCCGTCTCCGGAAGAACGGAATGCGTTGTGTGGCAGCTCACACAGGTTGCAGCACCCCTGTATGTCCCACGTGATGCCCAACCGTGGTAGCTGTCCACATACGAACCAACCACTTCACCCCTCAAACCATACTTGGCAATGATCTCCGGGTCCGCATGACAGGTCCCGCACGTCTCTTGCGCCAACCGCGCGCCAGATGTCCGGGCCTCCGGATCGTTGGGCGACCGGATGAGGTGTTCGCCGTGACAGTTGTTGCAACTGGGACTGTCGATGAGCCCGGCTCGGAGCGCACGGCCGTGTATGGATTGATCGTATTCGCGGCTGATCTCCTGGTGGCACTGGCCACATGTGCTCGACACGTTTGCGTGGCTGATCTTCGAGGTAGGGTCACCCGGACCTCTCAAATCATGCACACCGTGACAGTCAGTACAATTGGCAGCCGCCGCGATTCCTCGCTCGGATTGCTCACCGTGCACCGATTGGGAGTACGCACTGTACGTCTGTGGCAGCCTGACGAATTCTTGCGTGAGTAAGCCCACAGTACCGTGGCACGTCGCACATGTCTCCGGAACACGCAACCGGTTTGTCCGTGATTCGGGATCGGAGCTGGGCAGGATGTTGTGGCTTCCATGACAGACAGCACACGTTGGAGCACGCGGGTTGCCCGTCTGAAATGCGTATCCGTGAACCGATCCGTCGTAGACTGCCTTTATGCTGCTATGGCACGACCCGCAGTTGGCAGGTTGCATTTCTGGAGTGTGCGGAAAGGTCCATCCCTGGTGGCACATGGTACACGACAAACCGAGCGCTCCATGCACCGACTCGACGTACTCTTCCTCAGATACGACTAGCCGGGACGGATCTTCTATACCTGCAAACAGCGATACATCCGCATGGCACATCAGGCAGAGTTGATTGTCCTGGGCCTCAGCGGGGCTGGCCGCCAACAGCGGGGCCAGCGCAAGAAGAACGGACGGTATCGCCGTGGAGATCAGACGCATCTTGCTTCCCCTTGTTAACCCTTCGGTTGTTCCCAACTACATTCGGTCGCCGCCAGCGATTATCCACACTGGATCCATGTGCTCGCTCTCAGTCCCAAGCATGCCTGCGTCGTGAGATCGGGCCGGAACGGCGGAGGCTGGTTGTCGCGCCGCCGAATCCGACACATCATCGCCAGGCAACGGGTCCATTTCGTGACAAAGATGGCAGTCGGCCGGCGCATTGTGTTCCACCTTGTCGGTGTGACACACGGTGCATACCTGGCGGGTCCAACGATCGATACCGCTCACCTTTTCCCCATGGCACTGGCCGCACGGTGAGTGCGCGAACGCTAGCGCGTGCTTTGGCTTGGCGCGATCGCGGTGACACGACAGGCAGGTCACTTCCGGCTGGTGATGCATTGCGTGACATGTCTCGCACTGTACCTGCGTGGCATCCATAGCCGGTGGCTGGTGACACATCGCGCAAGCCAGGCCGGCATCCATGTGCGGAGCGTGCGGAAAGTCTCCAGTGGGATGCGCTTGCGGCTCTTCAGGAGCGCCACCCGGCCCGGCGTGACACGCAGCGCAGTTCATTGGGTCGATCTGCCTGTGGTGGCACGCATCGCAACCGGCAGCGCCGGTGAGATTGGTACCGCCATGTTCATCGAGAGTTGTGTGGCAGGCGGTACACTCGAGACCAGACAGCACGACGTGTCTCTCGTGATCGAAGGTCCTGCTGCCAAATTGTACCGTCTCCCATACGTTCTCACTCAGCCTCGGTCCTAGATCCACAGTTGGAACCGCATACGATAGCGCCGCCGACCTGACGGCCTCGTTTATGAGATCGACTGATGCGCGCAGCAGCTCGTCCGCGAAGGCAATGTTATGCGCGCCCCTACCCACTCTCACGAATTCCAGATTCGCTTCGGCCAGGCCGACTAAGCTGTCGGCTGCCGCTCGCGTCCCAATGGGAACCGATCTCACTGCAGCCCTTGCACCCCGCACCACCCGATCGACAGCCACGACCTTTCTCTGCATTGCATCCTGCCACGCTGGTAGGATGTTGGCGTATTTGATGCCGTGACACGACATGCAGGTAGCCTCCCCGGCAGCCTGCACTTCCTCGTGTCCTCTCACCTCTGTCGGCAGCCCATGGCATCCCTGACACGATACGCGGGCCAGGAACATCGCGCTCGGCATTTCCCCGGTGCCATGACCTCCCCGTCCTGCGTACAATCGCTGCTGCGCCTCATGGGTACGCTGGTGGCAGGTACGGCAGTCCAGATCGAACGTAGACCTGAGCGCGAAGATTCCGTGCTCCATCGGAATGTGGCATTGCGTGCACTCCACATTGTGAACCGCGATGTGGGTGCGATGTACCAGTTCCGTATTATCGAACTGGTTCAGGCGCTCGGGCTCGTTGTGACAGTTGAAGCAGCGCGACTGATCTGCCAATCCGGAGCCCATAACGACGTCCTCGTGGCACGACACGCAGGACACCAGGTCCTCGATGTATTGCGGATGATCCACTACCGATCCATCGGCTAGCTCAACGCGCGGCGGCTCCACGTGACAACCAGTGCATCCAGCTATCGGTTCGCCTTCGGGTGTCTCCTTGAAGTGGCACAGGTAGCAGGTGCTTTCCGTCACGCTCAAGTGGTTGCCTTGCACGATCTGCGAGTGACAGCTCGTGCAGCGTAGTTGTTTCCCACGGCGTAGCTCGCCGAGGTGGTGCGCGTGATCGAACCTGATGCCTTTGTAAACGACTTCGCCTTCCAGCTTGCGTTGCTCGTGACATCCCGATCTCAAACAGGCGGCATCTTCTATCTCTGCCCATGGCTTCATGCCGTATGTGCCGGTCACGTACTTAACTACCTGGTTCGCCGCCTGAATCTTGCCCATGGCTTCGGCCTTGATGCCGGGAGCATAGTGGCACTTGATGCAAGGAACGTCGTTGTGTGACGATCCGGCCCAGGATTCGTAGTACGGGATCATTATGTGGCAGTTGTCACAGAATCCCGGCTGTGCACTGTACTCCACAAAGCCAACGGTGCCCACAGCGCTGAGTATCACGAAGAGGACTGATAGCTGGATCAGAATCCGGATGGGTCGCCTGAAGCGTGCGAGGAAACGAGACACCGGTGACATAGCTCGATTCGCCTAGCGTCTCAGATCCCTCAACCTGAACCACACAAAGGTCATTGCTGACAACGCCAGAAACCAGACAGGCACCAGGAGGAGTTTGTGCTCCCACCTCGCCTCAGCACGGGCCTCGGCGGTGGCTCGCACGAGTTCAGTGTTGGAGCTGACACGCCTGCTCAAATCGTCGATCATGTCGAGGTCGAGGCTGTGGAGCGCCAGGGCCATCTGCCCGTAGTTCGTGAGCGCGGTCTGGTATCGGAACCGCTCGTCGGTCACCTTGCGTCCCGTCGACAGCAACTGTTCGATCGAGCTGTCAGCCAACGCAATGCTCTCGGCAGCACGAACCAGATCTTCCTGCAGTTCCTCCCCCATCAGACCAGCCCGGCTACCCGATTCGTGACAATTGGCGCAGACGAATGTGATACTGTCTGGAGCGACTCTTTCTGTACCGTGGTTGGAGTGACAACCCAGACACCCTGGGCGAGCGTCCGCTCCTGAGGGTCCCCAATGAGGCCCCTGATTGAAGGCTTGGCCGATCAAGACGTGGCAACGCTCGCACACGTTTACCACTTCCGTCACTCCCGGCGGAAGCGCTGCATGCGAGCCATGGCAGCCCATGCACGTGGGTGCGGCAAAGTTCGATCTCTCGAATACAGCGACGCCGTGGGCACTTATTCTGTACTCTTCGAACTGGTGCGTGGGCAGACTGTACTTCGCCATCAACTCGACGTTCTGATGACACCTCGCGCACGTTGTCGGGATGTTGGTTGGGTAGACGTTACTGCGCGCGTCTTCAGGCCGCAGGATCGTGTGTGCGTCGTGGCAATCCGTGCAGGTGGGCGCATCAGTGTTCCCGTGTTCGAGCAGCAGCCTTCCGTGCATGCTGGTTCGGTACTCCGCCAACTGGTCGGACGGAATTCCGTACTGGCGCATCTGATTTGGATCTGAATGACACGAGGAACACAGATCGATGGTTTGGAACTTGTCGGGGCTGCCAAGGAATCGACCGCCGTGGGCAGTTGCCCGCTCGAACGAATCGGGATTTCCGCCGTGACAATCGTGACACTTCAAACCGCGTTCCGAATGGACTCCGAGGGTGAAGGAACGCCGTTTCTCGGCGTGACAGATCAGACAGCCGTAGGTCGAGTCTTGGCCAGCGGCCTGAACTGCGGGATGAGACGCTGCATATGTCACGTCCGCAGCCGCAAACTCGGCCACGGTCGCCCCCAGCACCGCGACAGTCAGAAAGATTCCAAGAGATCTCACGGATCCCTCCCGCCGGAAGTATCGGCAGGTCGAATCGGCGTCGGACCCAACTCCGGCAACAAGACCTCCGATGTCGCGTCGCTTTGTTCGCCGACGAGTTCCGCTTGAGGCCGAGCGGTAGGAGGCAGGGATCTAATTTGTGTGCCCACCAGCCACGCAACAGCGAATCCCACGAAGAACAGCAGGCCTACGGCAGCAGCTACCGGCCTGTGCCGCAACTGTCTCTCGGGCCGGCGATCGAAAAGTGGAATCAGCGCCAGCGCTATTCCAAGGAATCCGAGCAGAACCAGTCCCCAGGGGCCCAGGAACCGGATCAACGCAAGGGACACGTCCACCGGTACCCAGGTGGACACCAATTCATCAGGTATCACGTACGGATCAGCCAGATCGGCAACCGGTCGCGGGAATAGCACGGCAAGGCTGACTACAACGGCCAACACAAACACTGCGACGGCAAGCGAACGCAGCAGGTGATTGGGGAAGAACGGGGTGCCCTCCGACTGTCCTGCAGGCTGTTCAGCTCCTTCCGCTAACTCCATGGGCGGCGCTATCCCACGCCGGCGGATCAGGGTGAAGTGATACACGAGCAATGCCATGGATATCCAGGGCAGCACGATCACGTGCACGCGACAGCCACGACCGATATCGCCTCGAGCACGTCGGTAGCCGTCCAGTAAGCCCACTGATCCCATGGTAACAGATATCCCGTTGCCCCAAAGGCCAAGATTACGAACAGCAGCAAGAGGCCGACCAGCCAGTTCGTCTCACGCGGCGGCTTGTATGCCGCTTCGAAAAACACCCGCCCCATGTGTGCGAGAACGGCAATCACGATGAGGTTGGCGGACCATACGTGTAGGTCGCGAATGAGCCAGCCAAACGAGACTTCGGACACGATGTGCTGAACGCTGGGATATGCTTCTTCGACGGAGGGTCGATAGTATAGTGCGAGCAGGACACCAGTGACGACGAGTATCATGAAGAGCAAGTACGTCACTCCGCCTAACGCGTGGCGCCAACCCACGTGCGGAGCCAGCCGATATTTGAGCGACTTCTTCAGAGCGTCGTTGATCCGGAGGTGCCGGTCAATCGGCCCGTAGAGCAGCCCGACAAACCTCACTGTTCCCAACAGGCTAGCGTCGAGGCTGGATGTCACGTCGTTCCAGAGGTGTCCAAACCAGCGCGACGCTGACTTGACCGTCCGCCTTATCATGTCTCCCTCCCCACGTACACCACGCCCGCCCTAATGAAGACCGGGTAATGCCTTAACGGCGTCGTCGTCAGACCGGTCACCACGTTGCCTCTCAGGTCCCAGACTACATACGTGCAAGGTGACACGACGCGCAGAGACTCGAGATCCCATTGCAGCACGCAACCATCACCGGGTGACGTTCCCTGCACGGCCGCATAGCTCTCTTCGGCATTGCGGATTACCAGAATGATCTGATCTCCCCAACTGATAACGCGGCTGGCGCCGACCGGAAAATCGGCCTGTCGCCGACCGGGAAATCAGCCTGTCGCGCCACTCGAACGCCGGGTAGCAGTTCGGGGACGTCTAGGTGTTCGCTGGGCAGGACATACAGAGCGGTGATCAAGGCGGCACACGCGAGCATGAGCACGATCACGGCTCCAAGCAGCAGCTCGTTGAATCCCAACTTGGTTGGTTGGTCTTCCGGACCCGCTCCCGTCAACTCTCCTCCCTCCTGATCTGCTCTAACCGAGGATGGGGCCATATGATGCTCCGTACCATCCATCAACATGCGACCGGCCCCAGTCCCTTTCGCGGACCGGAGCCGGCCTTGTTACTCGTTTTGGACGAGCGCAATCATCAGCGCTTGTACTCACTCCGCGGCGCACGGATCGTCAGGTCCACGGCGCCCGGGGCGGGTGCCGGAATACCATAGAAGTCGATCGCGTGCAGAATCGAAGCCTTGAGTAACGCCTCCAGGAACGGCGGGTTGTGCACGCCGTTGCCGCTGGTCGGGTGGGCGGAGAAGGAAACCGTATCGCCGCCCACGATCGTGGCCCCATCCGCGAAATGTTCCCGCTCGTCGGTGTAGGCGATCTGGGCATTGAACAGGATGCCTTCCGCGGATGTGAACAGCGTATCCGACCGATCGATCTGTTTGTCATCGCCCGTCGCCTGGAGGATCAGCGGCAACACACCGGCGTCCGTGGGTGCGGCATCCAGAATCTCGTTGCCGTCGGTATCGACCCAGATCTGGTCCAACAGCGCGTTCAGAGTGTCTTTGAAGCCTTCGTAGATCAGCCGCGCGTTTGCTCCCGAGCCATGGCATCCCGCGCAGGCCTCAAAGGTGCGTTCATTGTCAGTACACGGCCCCGGAACTGGGATTCCTTGCGCGTCGGTACACGGGATTGCCTCGAAAGTGTGACCCACGCTGTTGAACACGAAGTCACCCGTGGCGGCATCGTTGATCGTGAACATGGACACATGGCACGTGGCGCACAGCTCGGGATTCACATCCGCGTCCCCATGACTCGATGTGAGCCCCTCCAACCACTCGAATCCGTCGGGCCACCACGCAACAGTTTGGCCAAGTACCAAGGGACCCTGGGCGGCGTGGGGTCCGCGCGTCCCTTCGCCGGGAACGGTCACGCGGTTGTGACACAGAATGCACAGGTTGTTCTTCGATGCGACGTTGATCGGGGCCCGAAGCTGGTGAGCGAACGGCCCGCCATGAGGATCGTGACACACCGGACACGTGATCGGGATGTTCACATCCTCGTCCTTTTCCAGGTATCTGGCTGTCTCCTGAAACTGGACGGCGAGGGCCTGTTTTCCACCGTGGCAGTCGCTGCACCCCTCGCGGCCGGTAGCAAAACCCACGTTGGCATGCCGCGACGCACGCCATTGCTCGACGAAGGGGTGGTGCGTGTCTTCATGACACTCGCCACAGCCGTAGGTGAGGCCCGTGTCGACCGCAATC
>JARRLJ010000119.1:0-6036 GCA_037387025.1 Gemmatimonadales bacterium | reverse complement strand
GGTTGTTCACATCGACTTCATAGCTCCTTAATTCACCTTTCGATAGTCGTTAGGCTGGGTTGGTCTGTCTAGCGGATCAGCCCCCCTCCTTACGATATCCCTCACTCGCCCGAGAGGAGGCGCCCATGGCCCGAGAAAGTCGAGACCGCGGAGCGGGATCCGACAATGACGGCGGCCTGACTCGCCGCGGATTCATCACACGTGTGGGAGCCGGAGCGGTTACGGTCGCCGCCGCCGGCAAGGCAACCGCGGAGCCTGTCCCCAAGTCCGAGGTGCTGACCGCGGTCGAAAGATCAAAGGTAACCCTGCAAATCAATGGCCCGAGTCGCGAGGTGCTAGTGGAACCTCGGTGGTCTCTGGCGCACGTCCTGCGAGAGCAGCTCGGCCTGACCGGCACGAAGGTTGGGTGTGATCGCGGCGAGTGTGGCGCTTGTACCGTGCTGATCGATGGCCTTCCGCGCTATGCCTGCATGACACTCGCCGTCGAGGCACAGGGAGCCGAAATCGTCACGATTGAAGGGCTCATGGATGGAGAGGAGCTGGGCCCCACACAGAAGGCGTTCCTCGAAGAGGATGCGTACCAGTGTGGTTACTGCACCTCCGGTCAGATAATGGCAGCCGAAGGTCTGGTCAACGCCACCGCGGAACCCTCGGTCGATGAGGTTCGCACCGGTATGAGCGGCAATCTCTGCCGTTGCGGTGCGTACACCCACATCTTCTCGGCCGTCCAGCGAGCGGCGGAGATGAAGCGGAGTGAGGGAGGTGGATCATGATCGATCCCATCGGAGCACACTACCACCTGCACGAACTCGAAGTACCCGAGACGCCACCTCAGGACGGTGACCCCGAACCATGGGGTGAGACGAACGTCGTCGGTAAGCCACTCCCACGTGTTGACGGTTACGAGAGAGTAAGTGGAACAGCGGTCTATCCTGCAGACATCGTCCTATCGAGGATGCTGTACGGGGCGATCTTGCGATGCCCGCACCCACACGCCGTAGTGACCGCAGTAGACACGAGCGCAGCCGAGAATATGCCCGGTGTCCAGGCCGTCATGAGCGCTTTCACTCCGCAGCACTCTGCGACAGCGCAGCACTCCAATTACGTACGGGCCAACCTGTTCAATCCACGCTGCCGTTACGAGGGTGAGGCCGTTGCCGCTGTTGCAGCAGACGATCCCTACATAGCGAGAGATGCACTCCGAGCGATCAATGTCGAGTATGACGTTCAGCCGTTTGTTGCAGACGAGCGCAGTGCGTTGGAACCAGGTGCAGCTCTCGTGCACGAGGAAGGCAACCAGGTTTCTCCCACTCAAACGTACGAACGTGGCAACGTGGACGAAGGGTTCGCCGAAGCGGATGTGGTCCTCGAGGAGCACTATCGTTGTGAATGCGAGGTCCACGCTCCTATGGAATGTCACGGTTGCGTGGCGCGATGGGACGGCGACAGCCTGATCATATGGGAATCGACTCAGGGGGTGTATACAGTGCAAACACAGGCGGCATCGGCGCTGGGCTTGCCGCTCTCGAAAGTGAGGGTGATCGGTCACTACATGGGGGGTGGCTTCGGGAGCAAGCTCCAAGCAGGCAAGTACACGATGGCCGCTGCGCTGTTGAGCAGGCAGACAGCACGCCCGGTGAAACTAGTGCTCACCCGTGAAGAGACCTTGTTGGCCACCGGCAACAGGCCTCCCAGCAACATGAGGGTCAAGGCAGGTGTGAAACGGGATGGGACGCTGACCGCTCTGGAGTTCTCAGGCACCGGAAGCGGGGGTGCATACCGGGCTGGCGGTACCTCGTTGCTCGATTGGCTCGTACGAGATCTATATCTCTGCCCCAATGTCCGTTGCGACACGACGGATATATACATCAATGCAGGTCCAGCCAGGCCCTTCCGAGCACCCGGACACCCACAAGGTGCTTGGGCACTCGAGCAGATGATGGACGCATTGGCGGAAGCGATTGACGTGGATCCCGTCGAGCTTCGCCTGAAGAACGTACCTACATTCAGCCAAGCACGACCCGGAAATCCGCCATACACAACCACGGGGTTCAGGCAGTGCCTCGAACAAGGCGCGGAAGCGTTCGGCTGGAGGAACGCCCGCGCCGCCGGCCGTGGTAAAGGAAACATCAAACGGGGTGTTGGAGTTGCAGGAGGCCTCTGGGCTGCCGGTGGTGGAGGCCCACCTTCAACAGCGATAGTGAAGATTTTCAGGGACGGTTCCGTCAACCTCAACATGGGTGCCAGCGACATTGGTACAGGAACGAAGACAATCATGGCAATGGTCGTGGCTGAGGAACTCGGGGTGCACCCAGATGATGTTCAGATCGAGCACGCGGACACCGGCACAACTCAGTTCGCAACCTCAAGTGGCGGCAGCAAGACCGTCCCGACCGAATCCCCCGCCGTCCGGGCCGCTGCGATCGACGCCAAGAACCAGCTCCTCGATATAGCTGCGCAAGAGATGGGGGTTGATCGCTCGACTCTGCGGCTGGAAGCAGGTAAGGTGGTTTCGACCGGTGATCCACCGAAGGAAACCGAGATTGCGCAACTGAGAGGCTTGGGAAGACGGGGCAATGTCACTGGAATCGGATACCGCGGCCCCAATCCAAGCGACAAAGCGGTCACTCCATTTGCAGCACAGTTCTGCGAGGTTGAAGTCGACACCAATACGGGAGAGGTGAAAGTCCTTCGCTTCCTAGGTGCCCATGACAGCGGGCGGGTGATGAATCGGATCACGTATCAGAACCAAGTGTTCGGCGGGATCACGATGGGGATCGGACTCGGCATGACCGAGCAGCGAGTCCTCGACGTAGATCAGACTGGGAAGATGGTCAACAAGAACTGGCACGACGACAAGCTGCCGACGGCTCTCGATGTCCCTGCCGACATGGCCGTCGTCCCGATTGATCCTGGTGACACCGAGGCCAACACCACCGGTGCGAAGGGGATCGGCGAACCAGCTACGATCCCCACGGCAGCAGCAGTCGCCAACGCTGTCTACAATGCAACCGGTGTTCGGATGACCGATACGCCAATCGATCCGACCAAGCTCGTTCAAGCGCTCGACGCCAGAGAGGGGGAGTGAACCATGTTGCCACAGTTCACCTACGTGCGGCCTAGCTCCCTCCAAGAGGCGGTGCGGCAGCTTTCATCCGACGATTCGAAAATCTGCGCCGGCGGATCCGACTTGCTTGGGTGCCTCCGAGATGAAGTATTCGATTGCTCGAAAGTTGTGAGCATATCGGGTCTAAACGTGTTGCGCGGCGTAGAGCGCACACGCGACGGCGGACTGCGCATTGGCGCGCTCACGCGAATAGCCGAGGTTGCGCAGAACGCGACCGTCCAGGAATTCTATCCCGTACTATCACAGGCAGCTTCTGAAGTTGCCAGCCCACAATTGCGCAACCAGGGAACTCTCGGGGGCAACCTTTGCCAGCGGCCGAGGTGCTGGTACTATCGTGGGGAATTTCATTGCCGGCGGAAGGGTGGGACTACGTGCTACGCCATGGCAGGAGAGAATCAGTATCATTGCGTGCTGGGCGGATCTGGTTGCTACATCGTGCACCCGTCTGATACAGCGCCGGCGTTGTTGGCCTTGGGAGCTTCCGTCGAGATCTCTGGACCAAACGGTTCCAGGACATTGTCGCTGGACGAGTTTTTCGTACCACCTAGCACCGACATTCAGCGAGAGACCGTTCTCGGGACCAACGAGATAGTGACCCACGTACTGGTTCCTGCTCCACAGGCCGGGTTGCGCAGTTCATACCGAAAGGTACGTGCCCGAGGATCTTGGGATTTCGCACTGGCAGGAGTAGCACTGGCTTTGACGTTTGATGGCGATCAAGTGACGGGAGGCCGCGTCGTGCTGAGCGGTGCCGCTCCGATACCTTGGCGATCCAACGACGTTGAAGAAGTAATCACCGGCCGCACTATCGATGCTGCTACTGCACGTGAGGCCGCCGACGCAGCCATGCGCGAAGCTGTACCGCTCAAGCGAAATGCTTATAAGATCATACTCTTCAAGGGAGTGATCCAAGAAGAACTACTCCGGATAGGGACAGCGTGATGCGCTGGTGCGGGCGGGTATAGTCTAACTCGTCCGCACCAACCGGAGCTTCTAGTACACCTGCCGTAACGCCGCAAAGCACAAGCATCGTGACCATCCGCATCGCAACGTCTCCTACACCTGTATGCGATCGCGCAGTGTGACCGCCAGGCGCTTGATCACGTCTTCTGGAAGTATGACTCTGGCAACTGGGAGAACCTCCGCGACGCTCGCTGGCTCATTCGCCTCGCGAGAGACCGGGATGCGGGATTGGCCAAACGTCAAGTGGTAGTGCTCGTCCACCTGCGCTACCTGAACGTGATCCGCGAACCGCGATTCCAAGTTGTCACCTGCAAGCCAGTAAGTTTGGGCTCGCCGCATACTACGCCTGTCGATGCGTAGCATACTGTCATGTTCGGATGAGTAATAGGACTCGCCCTGGGGCATGGCATTGTGGGAACTCCGACCTTGACCTTCTTCCTTATCCCTCCTATCACCACTCTCTTCAAACATCATTTTCTCCGCAATAGTGAATACTCGGCCGGGGTACGTTGGCGACCAGTCAGTAGCAGACCATCACGGTCTAATACATCGGCCTCAACATGCCAGAGCCACAACGCTGACATCCCTTCGTCAATCCGTTGACTCCCGCTACCACGCGATCCCGTAGTCATCTCCGTGATTGCTCGATCCCCCCCACATGCTGCCATGCTCCCAATCGAAGAAGATCGCGTTTATGGGCCCAGAGGTGCGTGCTTGAAAGTCCAGATCGTAGCCCATCGCCTCCAACTCCACACGGACCCAAGGCGGCACCGACTCATTTAGGGTCAATCTACCCGGTTCTGACGAGTGATCGCCGAACGAGCTGCGCATTTGGTAGCTCGTTATATTGGCTGCCTCTGCAGCCTGCTGCACGTTCATTTCAAACTCCACCACGTTGAGGAAGAACTGCAGCAGATTCTGGTCCTGGGTGTCTCCTCCTTGAACGGCGAACGACAGAAATGGCTTGCCATCCTTGAGCGCCAAGCTGGGCGTCAGTGTTGCCCTGGGCCGCTTGCCAGGTTCCAGCACATTGTACGGATTGATGGATTCGTCCAAAACGAAACTCTGCATCCTCTGGCTCATGCCGATACCGGTACGCCCGGCGATAGTGGCTGGGATCCATCCGCCGCTCGGAGTGACCGATACAACCCACCCCTCCTCGTCTGCGGCTTGAATCGAAGTCGTACCGGCAAAGAAGCCCTCCTCGAACGCCGAGTCATCCACACCGTTTGAAGAGCCGGATGTGGTGTGTGACTGGTCTAGCAGGTCTAAGTAGGGATTCGTCCTTCCTTCAAACGGATATGGGTCTCCTGGACCAATGTCCGGGTCGTTGCGCTCGGAGTTCATCAGCTTGGCTCTTTCCTTGGCGTATTCCTTCGACAACAATCCTTCGGTTGGTTCTTCCGGAGGGAAATAGGGATCGCCGTAGGGTCTTTACGGGGGTTTCTATGTGCAACTTCCACTTATCCAGATCTTCCACCGTATGGAGGCCGCCTTCCTCCTGTGACCCGCGCACGTATTCCTCGGCGATATCTCCCCTGTAGAACCGGTCGTAGGCAGCATAGATGGCTTCCTTGCGGCTCTTACCTTGGTCAAGTGCTTCGCGCTCTGTTTCAACCAACTTGCGAAGCGTCGCAGCCAGATCCGGTTGCCTGAAGATCTCACCGGGATAGGGCGCTTCGTGCTCCTCGCCGAGATGCGGCAAGAACAGCTCCCGCGAGTAACGCCATCTCTTGATGTGGTCCTTGCTCCTCTCTATGCGATCCACGGCGTCCTGCTCTATGGGATATCCCTCCGCCATTTGTATCGAAGGTGCCAGCACATCCGCTAGACTCAAAGTCCCGTACTCTGCCAACATCACCATCAGCCCACCGGGTGTTCCCGGCGTCACCGCAGCTAGAGGACCGTATTCAGGAGGATACGGCAGGCCCTTGTCTTGGAAGAAA
>JARRLJ010000118.1:0-6248 GCA_037387025.1 Gemmatimonadales bacterium | reverse complement strand
CGATCGTGATGGAGATATCGGAGGAGTGGCAGACAGCAGACCGGTGCTATCTGACGTTCACTGATTAACAAGCTGACGAAAGGGAATCGACGAATTTACAGAAGAAAGGTTGCATAATCGGTAGAACTGGGAGCACTTGGAGAGTTTGTCGGTTCTATAGCAGTCCTGGCGACACTAATCTATCTGGCAATCCAGACGCGTCAGACCAAGTTTGCCGCTCAATCGGCTGCCCGCCACACAGCAGCTGCGACTATGAACCAGAACACCCAGAACGCCGCCGCTAGTGACGAGTACGCGGAGATAGTCAGCCGGGGGTTCGCCGATCAAGATCTTGAACCGGCCCAGTGGCTGCGATTCGGTCTGTGGATGACCGGAATGTTTCATGTCTTCCAACAGCACTATCTCGATTCAGAACAAGGATTGGGCGACCGTAGAGTCTGGGCCGGCGAAGAGAGGGCCATGCGGGATCTGCTCGGGAACCCGGGTGTCGCTCGTTGGTGGCGAGAGATCCCGGCTCGGCCGTATTCGGATGTGTTCACGGATCACGTGAACAAGCTCCTAGCGTCTGCTGAAGAAACCGACCTTGAGGAAGCGTAGGGCTGGAGGGGGTCGTTCCTCCCCGTTTCGTTGTGCGGTGCAAGAGGCAGAGATTTCTCCAAAGCAGACGCCGCGGAGCCCGGCCAATCCGGCGATGTCCGGCCCGAATCGGACGTCTTGGCCTAGAATATCGCTCTTCGAAGTTGTGCCATCTGAAGTCTTTCGCCATGCACGCCCACTGAAATCCCTTGATGGACGCGAGAATTCCACAGTATGAAGGATGAACCCAGTACACGCCGATTCCGGCTCGAATTGTGGGCCCTCATTGCCGAGATCGTAGGCGGAGCCGCCGTCGTGATCTCTGTCATCTACCTCGCCATACAGATAAACGACAACACTCGAATGCTCCGTAGCCAGAGTCACTACAACATAATCGACGTCCTGCATGAACCCGCAGCAATCGTGCTTGAGAGCCCTGATTTGGCAAGTCTCCTCAATCGTTGCGATTCCCAACCATCCAGGGTTTCAGTTCAAGAATGGGAGCGTTGCTCTTGGTTCTACTTCCTTCAGTTGGACGGATTCGAGTACGCGTACTATCAAACATTGGACCAAGCGATTCCCAATCAGATCTGGGAGGGCGTCTACGGAGCGATCCGTCAAGACATTACTCAAAAGAAGGGTTTTGCAAGGTTCTGGAAGGAAAGAGAGGAGGCATTTGCCGAACCATTCCGATCATGCATTAACGCACTGGTGAAGTTGAATCCGTATCTGGAAAACTCTAAGCAGGACCATCCCGAAGGCGAGGTGGACTTCTGCACGCAGATCGAACGGTCCTGATTCGGAGTGGGTCGACCCTGGAAATTCCGTTGTGCAGCGCACGAGGTAGGAAACCGCTCCAACCCGGACGTCGCCGAAGGCCCGGAAAACAAGCATTCCCAGCCAGAAGTGCGCCTTGGCGCGATCACTAGCCGGAGCCTAGTCAACGGTGTCGCAACCTCGATCTCTAAACCAACGCGTATTCCCTCGTTCTGCTGCGCGCTTTTCCAGATAGTCCGCGTACTCCGGATAATCCTAACTAAGCGTTGGTAGCAACGTTCGCCCACCTGGCGATGCAGCCAACTGTATGAAGTCTCGTAGACTCGAAACTGCTCGTCGGGAAACGTGCCGTTCTGGTGACTCCACCAAACAGCCATAAAGTTGTTGTTCGCGAGCCTGACGGCCGCTCCGGCCCGACGGCACGCTCGCCTTCGATGCCCGCTACATGCTGGAGGAAGAGGACGGCACGTTGATCCTGCTGCGCAATCGCGGCTTTCTGTGGGGGCGGCAGCCGGACACCATGGACCGAATCCGCCAGTGGATCTTCGACGATGGGCCCCCGGTCCCGGAGCAGGAGTACTACCTGCGTGTCTCACCCACCTTCGAGGTGCAGGCGGGTCGGCATGACTGGCTGACCCGACACGTGATCATTGGTGTGGGCAAACGGAAAACTCACGGCAACACCTTGCGCTTTTACGTACTGCTGTAGCCTATATTGGATACATAAATCGCCTGATTCGATTGACTGACGGCGATTTCGGCATAGAATGGATACAAAACACCGTTCGGTCTTCGATTCAATCCATGTTCGCCGTACGCCGATGGAGCACCCGTCACGCGGGAGTGCTGGAGCGCGCCTACCAGCTGTTTGAACGTGGTCTGGTCCGCCTGAATCCGATTTTCGATCGGGTGGGGTACCGGCGTCTGGAGCGGATCACCGCCGCCGTGGAGCGGGGCATCAAGGGTTTTCTGTTCGACACGAAGATGTGTGGCTCCTGCACCCTGGGCTCCACCGGTATGACGTGCCCCATGAACTGCCCCAAGAAGATGCGCAACGGCCCCTGTGGCGGGGTGCGGCAGAACGGCCGCTGCGAAGTGGAGCCGGACATGCCCTGTGTGTGGCTGGATGCCTACCAGGGCAGTCTGCTGATAGACGACGGCGCCCGCATTCTGAAGATCCAGGAACCGGCGGATCACCGCCTGCAGGGCAGTTCCTCCTGGCTGCGCGAGGTGCGGCTCCAAGTCGGTCTCGAATAACGCCCATGACCGACGACAGCTTAGACGTTCCTGAGTATGCGCGTCCTCTCGAGGCGGGATTCAGCTCTCCGGGCCATCTGGAAAGTCTGCTGCGTGCCGGCAGATTCGCGGTCACGGCGGAGCTGGCGCCGCCAGATTCCGCGGATCCGGAGGAGATCTACGCCCGCGCGCGTGTGTTCGATGGTTATGTGGACGCCATGAACGCGACGGACGGCTCGGGCGCCAACTGTCACATGTCCAGCGTCGCCGTGTGCTCGCTGCTCACCCGGCGCGGTTACTCGACGGTGATGCAGGTCTCCTGCCGGGATCGCAACCGCATCGCCATACAGGGGGACGTGCTGGGTGCCGCCGCCATGGGTGTGGCCAACGTGCTCTGCCTGACCGGTGACGGCGTGCAGGCGGGTGATCATCCCTCGGCCAAGCCGGTGTTTGATCTGGATGCCACGTCGCTGCTTGCGCTCCTCAAGCGTATGCGGGACGAGGCCCGCTATCAGAGCGGCCGTGAGATCACCAGCCCACCGCACATCTTTCTTGGCGCCGCGGCCAACCCGTTTGCGCCGCCTTTCGACTACCGGCCGATCCAGCTTGGCAAGAAGGTGGCCGCCGGGGCGCAGTTCGTGCAGACCCAGTACTGCTTCGACATACCGCGCCTCGAGCGTTTCATGCGAGTCGTTCGTGACACGGGGCTGCACGAGAAGGTCTTCATCCTGGTGGGCGCCGGACCGCTCGCCTCGGCGAGATCCGCGGAATGGATGCGTGCCAGAGTGCCCGGCGTGCACATTCCCGATGAGATCGTCAGGCGTCTGCAGCGCGCCGAGAATCCGAAGGAAGAAGGGCAGCGGATCTGCATTGAGATGATTCAGCGGATCCGGGAAGTGCAGGGCGTGTCCGGTGTGCACGTGATGGCCTATCGGCACGCAGAGGCGGCTGCTCGAATCATCGGTGACTCAGGCGTGCTGGAAGGTCGCACGCCCTGGTATCCCGGCCATTCCTGAGAACGAAAACCTCTTCGAGTGAGGCAAGCATGAGCAACTCGTACATTCTTACCGCAACCTGTGTAGACGCTCCAGGCATCGTCGCGTCATTTTCGACCGCGCTGTATGGTTGCGGCGCAAACATCACAGAGCTTCAGCAGTACAACGATCCGGCCACCGAGCGCTTCTTCATGCGGGTGGTTTTCTCCGTGAACGGGGCTGATGCCGACGTGGAAAGGGTGGCGGGTGCCCTGTCGGAGCCGGCGGAGAAGTTCAACCTCGATTGGAAGCTGCGTTCCGCTACGGAGGCCAGAAAGGTCATCATCATGGTCTCCACGCAGGACCACTGCATGGGAGATCTTCTCTACCGCGTGCGCATCAGGGAGCTGCCCATGGAGGTGGTGGCGATCATCTCCAACCACCCGAAGGAAGGCCTGAAGGTCTCGATGATCGGTGACATTCCTTACCACTACCTTCCGGTAACAAAGCAGACCAAGCCGCAGCAGGAAGCCGCGATCAAGCGGATCGTGGACGAGACGGGTGCCGATCTGGTTGTCCTGGCGCGATACATGCAGATTCTCTCCGATGACCTCGCCGCCTATCTGGCCGGGCGTTGCGTTAACATCCACCACAGCTCGCTGCCCGGCTTCAAGGGCGCCAGGCCTTACCACCAGGCCTACGAACGTGGTGTGAAGCTCATTGGCGCCACGGCCCACCTGGTCACGGCAGATCTGGACGAGGGACCGATCATCGAGCAGGACGTGGAGCACATCACCCACGCGGACCTTCCCGAGGATCTGGTTCGCAAAGGGAGGGACATCGAACGTCGGGTGCTTGCCCGGGCGGTAACCTACCTGCTGGAAGACCGTGTGCTGCTGAACGGATCGAAAACCGTGGTATTCAGGGACTGACCGGAGCTCAGGGATGTGATTAGAGGTGCGACACAGGTGAAATCGACCCCTCTGCAGAGGTTGCGTGAGATGATTCTTTCCGGGGAGCTCAAGCCCGGAGAACGCATAACCGAGGTGGGTCTGGCGGAACGGCTCGGCATCTCGAGGACACCCATACGGAGCGCGTTGCCGATATTGGCGGCAGATGGGTACATCGAGCCGGTCGGGAAACGGGGCTACTCCGTCAAGAAGTTCGACGGCGAGGAGGCGATCAAGGCGCTCGAGCTCCGAGCCGTGCTGGAAGGCGTTGCCGCGAGATATCTGGCTCAGGCCGGCGCGAGCGAAGAGGTGCTCACCGAACTGGAGTCGTGTCTCCGACAGGGCGACGAGCTGTTCGGGAAGCGCTACCTGACGTATGAAGACGAGGAACGGTACGGGGAGATGAACGCCCGGTTTCACCAGATCATCGTGGAGAACTGTGGATCAGCCCCACTGATCGCGTTCGTTGAGCGGCTGAATAAGATGCCATTCATCAATCCCTCCGTGCTGGTATTCGATCAGGTCGGGCTGGAAACTGCATACGACCTGCTGTTCCGCGCACACGGCCAGCACCATGCCCTGACGGAGGCAATCCGCGGGCGCGATGCCGCAAGAGCCGAAGTCGTGTTCCGGGAGCATGGCAACGCGCAGCGCCAGAGCCTGTTCTCCCGCGCCGATCGCACCCAGGCCATGGTGAGTGCGGAGGTGCGTCCTCTGGACGCGGAGGTGCGTCCTCCGGACGCGGAGGTTCGTCCTCCGGACGACGAGGTGCGTCCGCTGGATGCTGAGGCGACTCCCATCGAAACTGAAAGGCGGCCCGCGAAATCGAATTAGCGGATGGCTGTCTGCCCAAATCAAACTGAAGGGGACTCAAGTGATGCCGATCAAGAAAATGCGGGAAATACCGGGCACGACCTTCTTCGACGGCCCCATGGCCACGAAGGGGTATGCGCTCAACAAGATGTGCTACTCGTTCAACTCGGAAGAGGGTCGCGAGGCATTCAAGAGGGATGAGGAAGCCTGTATGGCCAGCTACGGGCTGACGGATGCGCAGAAGGATGCGGTTCGCAACAGGGACGTGCTCGCGATGATTGAGGAAGGTGGCAGCATCTACTATCTGGCGAAGTTCGGCCAGATTCTCGGCCTGAACGTGCAGGATTTCGGCGGGCTGCAGACCGGCAGAACGACGGAGGAGTTCCAGGCGTACCTGGACAGTCAAGGAGTAGGCAAAGCACATGGCTAAGATCATTGGTGGCATTGGTTCTTCTCATATCCCAGCCATCGGTCGGGCGGTGGATCAAGGCATCGAGGACACGCCCTACTGGAAAGACTTCTTTGCCGGCTACGTTCCGGTGCGCGAGTGGCTCAACGAGGTGCAGCCGGACATCCTGATCCATTTCTACAACGATCACGGGCTGGAAATGTTTCTGGACAAGAAGCCGACCTTCGCCGTGGGTACCGCACCGGAGTATCAGAACGCGGATGAGGGCTGGGGCATCCAGCCCATTCCGCCGATCACCGGCGAATCCGAGCTGTCGTGGCACATCGTCAACGAGCTCGTGGAGCACGACTTCGATCCGACGGTCTGCCAGGAGATCAAGGTCGATCATGGTCTAACCGTGCCGCTTTCCGTGCTGTATCCGAACCACGGCTATCAAGCCGTCAAGGTCATTCCGGTCTGCCTCAACTGTGAGCGACACCCCATGCCCAAGCCATCACGCTGCTACGCCCTGGG
>JARRLJ010000117.1:6985-7885 GCA_037387025.1 Gemmatimonadales bacterium | reverse complement strand
GATAGAGGTTCACCCGACTTCCTACCATCAGGAGTCGCATTCACGACAGATCCGAAGTAGATATGAACGGTGGTTGGCAGCAAGTTGATGTGGTACCTGCCACCTTTGGTGTTTTTGCGGCCGTCAACCGCGTCGAAGTAGGCCTCGAAGCACTGCTTCATTACCGCGTCGGCATATTCGTCGTCGTTACCGTACTTTGGCGTCCTCTCGAGCAGCAATAGGCGGAGTCTGTCGTCATCCTGGAAATTGCTGCTCAATGCGGTGATTAGCTGTCCCATGCTCACGGTGCGCTGATCGTAAACATGGTATCTCACGGCGGTGGCAGCGTCGGTGAGCGTTCCCAGGCCAACGCCCTGAATGTAGGAAGTGTTGTACCTCGCCCCCCCGTCGTGATAGTCTCTTCCGGATTTGATGCAGTCGTCGATCAATAGCGAGAGGAATGGAGAGGGCAGGTGACGCGCCCACAGTCGCTCAATGACATTGTTGCCACGCACCTTGATATCTATGAAATGACTGACCTGGCGGCGGTAGGCATTCATCAGTCCGTCGAACGTGTCGAAGGAAGCGGGATCGCCTGTGTCGAGCCCGATCATATCACCGGTCTGAGGATCATAACCGCGATTGAGAGTGATCTCGAATACCTTGGGCATGTTGAAGTAGCCGGTGAGGTTGTAATTCTCCTTTCCAAAGGCGCCGACCTCAACGCAGCCACTGGACCCTCCATTCCTTGCGTCTTCAACGGACTTGCCTTGCCTAACGAGTTCTTGAACGATGACATCCGTATTGAAGATGGAAGGCTGTCCGAAGCCCGTGTCGATGATCCTGGCGGCTCGTTTGAGAAAACGGTCGGGGTTCTTCTTGCTCAGCTGAATTGAGGAGCTGGGTTGCAGCAACCGCATC
>JARRLJ010000117.1:0-6939 GCA_037387025.1 Gemmatimonadales bacterium | reverse complement strand
TTCGGCTGTAACACCAACCTTTGGGGGTGCAGGGTGGTTATTGAACTTGATCCAGAAGCACTGCAGTAGCTCACGCGCCCGATCGCGTGTGAGTGAGCCATTCGCCAGACCCTTTTCATAGAAGGGATACAAGTGTTGGTCTAGGCGGCCCGGGTTGAATGAATCCCAAGTGTTGAGCTCCGTTATCACTCCTACGTGCACGAACCAGTAGTACTGCAAAGCCTCCCAGAAGTCACGCGGTGGATTACCCGGTACTCGTCGGCAAACCTCTGCGATGCGCAGGAGCTCTCCACGTCGCCGTGGGTCGGATTCGGTCTGTGCCACGGAGCGGGCGACCTGGGCGTGCCGATACGCATAGTGAATCAGCGCGTAGGCACAGATACTCATTGCCTTCAGCTGTTCCTGCTTGTCATAAGCATTGGGGTCATTCAGGAAGTCGAGGCTGTCCATGCTGGCGGTGATATCTTGCTTGAAATCGAGAAATCCTTTCTGGTAGATTTTGTCATCTAGGACGGTATGTCCGGGTGCACGCTGCTCCATGAATTCAGTGAAGATGCCGGCTTTGTATGCTGCCTTCCATTCATCTGTCATTTCGGCGAAGATGAGATCTCGCAGGGATCTGCCCGACCAATATGGGATTACGTGATCGCGATGTAGTTCGCGGACTTCATCTGTGACGTTAAAGGAGATCTTGTCGCGTGAGTTGAGAACCTCCAAATCATCCATCGTATGGCAGCAGATCTCCGGGAAAGTGGGCGTGGCTTTTGGTGCTGGCCCGCGCTCACCCACTATCAACTCACCTTCACCTATGAAGATCTTCTTCTTGTCCATCAGGTATTGAAATGCCAGCGCTCGGTAGACGGGGGTGGACACGGTCCCAATGTCTTGGTGGTAAAACTCGGTCATGAGCCGGGCTCGCTCGCCAGACAGCGTGGCAGGGGTGTTGAGGCTGTGCTCCCGAAGCCTACTTACTCTATCGCTCAAGGACATAAGAATCGCCCCTCACAGTGACGTCCAGTCCGTGTTTCTGCAGCGAATCGACAGCTCGTGCAACTATAGTTTCGGGCGGAGGCTGCGCATCGAGGAGGCTGTACCCACGCCCCAGCCTTCTGTACTTGTCAACGCCAGTTCTGTGATACGGCAGTATGTCCACGAGATGTCGTCTATTCAGTGACGCAACGAAGGCACCGAATGCGCTCAAGTTATCCGCGTCGTCGTTTATGCCTGGAAATAGAGGTAGCCTTATAGTGATATCAAGATCGTGATTCGAGAGCGCCTCCAGATTGCGGAGGATTTGGCGGTTATCGACTCCAGTGAACTGACGGTGGCGATCATTGTCCATCAACTTCACGTCATAGAGAAACTGATCAACGAATTCTGCTATCGCCTCTATCACATTAACAGGTGCTTGACCCGACGTATCGACCACGGTTGCAATCTCTCTTTCCTTGCACTCGCGTAGTAGCGCCAGCAGGAAGTCGGGTTGGAACAGAGGTTCACCACCCGAAAAGGTCGCGCCACCACCCGATTCGTCGTAGTACACCACGTCACGCAGCAACTCGTGCATGACCTCGGCTACTGTGACCGTTCTTCCAGCAATCGCTAGAGCTCCTCTAAGACAGATGTCAGCGCAGGCTCCACAGAGGTCACAGCGGTATCGGTCGATCTGAACGGTGTTACCATTCGTGGAAAGGGCGTCCTGATGACACTCCGTGAGACAGTCATCGCAGACATTGCAGCGTTCAGCCCGTACCAACAGATCCGGCCCCGATGTCTGACCCTCGGGATTGTGACATGCCCAACAAGTCAGCGGGCATCCCTTGAAGAAGACCGTTGTGCGTACGCCGGGACCATCATGGATTGCGAAGCGCTTGATATCGAAGATGGTGCCAGTGGTGGTCAAGTTTGGCCTCGGATCGGGACGCTTGAAGATAGAAAGTTAGCATGAACTTGAGAGCGGGGGCATAGGGGCTCGGATGGCATGAGAGGGGTTGGCGGGAAGGGGAGGGATCGCTAGCATGAGAGGCCATACGTGCAGCGGGTATCTGGTAAACAGGCGTGCGTTTGCCTACCGTAACCTCATACCATACCATCTCATGCCTGCTATCGCCCCTCCTTAACAGGATCCTCCCTGACCTCCACGCTTCCGACATAGCTGCTTCCGTCCACCGTGACCGTCACCCGATACTTCCCGGCTGACGCTTCGATGGCTGTCAACTCCTTACCATAGAAGCCAAAGAATGCCTGGTCTCCGACGATCTGGCTAAAAGCCAGCAGTTGTTCTCGGACTCTCTGCAAGTCGCGGTACGACTCCGCTTCGACTAGACGGTCCTCTGTGTACTCGAGGTGCTGGAGTAACAATCTCTGAGCGTTCCCCTTGTCACTGTATTCAACGTTGTCGTATAGGCTGGGATATCGTTGAATTGCCAGGAGATCTTTCTCCATCTGTTCGAGCAAGTCAGTGCGACGCGTGCCGCGCACCCGCTGTGTGATAGTCTCGTGCATTCCTACGAGCAGTTGCCGATGTTCCTCCATCTCATCGTCGCTCGGCGGGAACTCCATATTCCACCGCACGCGATTTAGGCCCACGTTTCCCTCCGTGGTGAGGTCCGCAACGCGGCCGGAGAAGGGATCCTCTATGCGTATCTGGACCGGCTCGCTGGGATCGGACGCAAGATAGAAGTCGATCGGTGCGCCGCTCGGAGGATTACCACCGCGGAACTTGAAGAAGCTCTGTATGCGGCCCTTCGAGAAATCGAGCCACTTGGTGCCGTAACGGCTCTGGAACAAATGAACACCTGAACTCAGCACTGTTTGGGATAGTTGCTGTAGGGGTGTTATATCGTCGGCGATCCAGATGCTACGCCCGTGCGTCCCCGCGATGAGATCTGCGTCGCGCGGGTGAATGACCAGGTCATGAACTGCTACGGGTGGCAACCCGTTCATGAACTTCTGCCATCGAGTTCCACCATCCGTAGTCACATAGACGCCGAACTCGGTTCCGACGAACAGAAGATTGGGGTTCTTTGCGTCGGCCACGATTGTGTGTATCGAGGTGCCGGGATTTACTCGTGGCAGATTGCCTGATATGTCCGCCCACGACTCACCTAGGTCGGTGGTTTTGAACACGTAAGGTGCGGTGTCGTCCACCCAATGCCCGTCGAACGTCACGTAGGCAGTCGCGGCATCGAAAGGCGAAGCCTCGACTCGACTGACCCAGAAATCGCTACTGATCCCCGGTACGTTACCGGTGACGTCAGTCCAACTGGCGCCACCGTTGCGGGTGACTTGGACGTTACCGTCATCCGTGCCAACCCACACGATTGCACTATTAACAGGCGACTCGTCGATCGTGTAGATGGTATGGTGGTTCTCGGCACCGGTGGCGTCCTTCGTGAGCCCCCCGCTGTAAGTGGAGTTTCTGGTTTCAGGGGTGTTCTTCGTAAGATCAGGACTGATGATGCGCCAAGTTTCGCCCCGGTCCACTGACTTGAACAGGTGGCTCGAACCCACGTAGATCGTACGAGGGTTATTGGGCGACATCACGAGTGGCGAGTTCCAGTTCCAGCGAAATTGAGGCGGTAGTATGCTGCCGTTGATGGTTCTGTTTGGAATGTCGGACCAGAGCCATGCCTCCTCGGGATTGATGGAGTAGTTGGTCTGGTATTCGTCAAATTCCGGATCGTAGTAGTCAGCGAAATTCGAAGTGGTCTGGGGAGTTGGAGTGATGAATACGTGTTCCCTGGTCTCCATGTTCTGCCTGCCGAAGTATCCCACGTGCGCCGTAGTGTACAGGGTACGCCAGTCCGTCGGATCGACTTGCATATGAAAGCCGTCGCCTCCGTTGGTGACTGTCACGTGATCATTTAGGATTCCTCTGTTATCCCGGCTGTTACTCGGGATTCCCCAACCGCCGTTATCCTGTAGTCCACCGTATACCCAATATGGATCGCGCATGTCCACACCGATCGCATAGTATTGACCGATGGCCATGTTGTTGAATGCCAGCAAGGCCTCACCGCCGTCGACCGTCAGGTACGCACCCTGGTCCGTTGCCATGTAGAGGAGGTTCTTGTCGTTCGGGTCGATCCAAAGGTCGTGATCGTCACCGCCTCCGCCACTCCAGGGCCGACCACGGGTGACGCTCTCGCCACCGTCATCTGAATACCAGAAATCTCGTGCTACGATGTAGACCAGATTGGAATCTGACGGGTTGACCCGGATCCGCCCGTGATAATAGGGACGCGAATTATGCCGCAGTTTATACGTCCAAGTTTCACCTCCGTCGGTCGACTGGTATGCTCCTGGTCCGGGAACGTTGAGATCATCAGGCAACTCGTCCGATGCCTCCACATATGCCCATATGATGTCGGGATTGCTCCGGTAAATACTTATGTCTATTTGGCCAGTCTCTCCAGTCGGCAGGCCAACGGTGAGCTTGCGAAATGTTGCACCGCCATCGGTGGACTTGAATATTCCGCCATTGGGCCCACCACTTTTCATATTGTAGGGTGTGCGGAGGCGTTCATACATTCCGACGAACACAATCTCGGGATTGTCGGGATTGAGTGCCACCACCGTTGCGCCTGTCCGTTCGTCGTTCGGTAGCCCGTTTGTGAGTTCTTGCCAGGTTTCACCACCGTCTACGGTCTTGTACAAGCCCCGTGTACCGGAATATCCCCATAAGTGTCCCAGTGCGGCCACGTACACGATGTCCTGGTTGGTCGGATGCGTGGCTATCTCTGATATCTGATGGGTCTCTTGCAATCCCATATTGGAGAACGTCCTGCCACCGTCCGTAGATTTGTATATGCCATCTCCCCAACCCACACTGTTTCGGTTCGTCGCCTCTCCGGTACCGATCCAAGTGATGTCTGGATTGCCTTGGAAGAAGGCAACATCACCGATTGACTGACTACCGTAGCCGTCAAATATGGGAGTGAACGATATCCCACCGTTTGTCGACTTGAAGACTCCTCCGGACGCGGCGCCGATGAGGACCATCTTGTAGTCGCCGTTCCACGCATCGATACAGGATATCCGCCCCATCATTGTGGCGGGCCCGATATTACGCCACTCGAAGGGTTTGAATAGATCCTGCGCCACGAGAGGGGCTGCTAGAATGGTCAGTAACATCGTTGACAAGAACTTCCTCATCGAGATCTCCCTTGCTTCGTGCAGGATTGGCAATCCCTCTGTTCTGTTTCTAGTGACCACTCATGCCAAGTCATACCCACTCATGCTCCCTCTACTAGGCTCCTCGCCTTTTGGAACACCAAATGCCACATGCGCCGAGTCAACTTACCTGTGTTCGTGTTCTGTCGGCTAGGGTGGTAGGACGAGAGCAACTTCATACCATCGGGTAAAGTGGAGAGCGACGCGTGGGCGAATCGCGGACGTTGGGCGGGTGGGAGCCGCGACCACCAACCTGCCGCTGCGAGCCACCAGCGGTGTGCCAGCTGCCCGAGGACCAGGGTCACAGCAACATTCGATAGGAGTCGCATTTCTGATTCCAGAAAGGGCCGACAGGTGTTGAACTCCTCTGCGGTTGGTTTGTTACCAGGTGGGGCGCAGCGGGCGGCCGCCGTGATGTAGCAGTCGGTCAATGTAAGGCCGTCATCGCGCGATACCGACCTCGCCTGATCAGCAAATCCGAAGCCCGTGAACATCCTTCCTGTACGATTTGCCCCATGGGCCGCCGGTGCCAGTCCTACGATCAGCAGCCTGGCATTGTGATCGCCAAAACCAGGTACCGGCTTCCCCCAATAGCTCCAGCGTGCGAATTCTCTCTTGCGTACGGCCGCAATATGCTCGCGGTGTATCGTTAGGCGCTTACAGGCGGTGCACCGAACAATGGTTTGATTGAGGGCTACCAAGGAATCTTGAGCGGGGAGCGACGCATGGTCAGGCAGTGGTACCGCTGCATCGCACATGTCATCTTGTAGCTTCTTCACATGCTAATACTGCCTCGGGAAGTGGAGAGGGGGAAGTAGGACGAGCCACGGTGGCGAGGAGATCGCCGGTCAAATCACTCGACCGCCAAGCGCTGGATGTCGCCCGGTGGCGAAGTGACACCGAAATCAAGGGCACTCAGCGGGATGACGTGAGAACGACGGCCCATTTAAATTCCGATTTGCCCATTCAAAGGGAAGCCCCATGAAGACACCGACGAAGTGTTCATGCAGCAGGATGGTACTTCTGGCTGGATTGGTGACCGTGGCTGGGACGGCCAACATACAAGCTCAGGAACTGTCTCGCGTTGAACAGCAAATAGTCCAATATGTGGATGCCCATAGCGAGGACGCGATCGCCCTTCTCGAACAGCTCGTGAACATCAACAGCGGCACGATGAACCACGGCGGTGTGCGTGAAGTAGGGCGCGTGCTCAGGGCTGAGTTCGACGCGTTGGGATTTGCCACCGAGTGGATCTCCCTGCCTGAGACCAACAGGGCGGGCCACCTATTCGCAGAGCGCGAGGGCGGAACTGGCAAGACGGTGCTGTTGATCGGTCACTTGGACACTGTTTTCGAGCAGGACAGTCCGTTCCAGCGATGGGAGCGAGATGGAGACCTAGCGAAGGGGCCCGGCGTCGAGGACATGAAGGGCGGGGATGTGGTCATGCTCTACGCCATCAAGGCACTTGAGGCGGCCGGTGTATTGGACGAGCTCAACATCATCGTTGCCTACACCGGCGACGAAGAGGACACCGGTGATCCCCTGGAAACCAGCCGCCGTGACCTCATCGAAGCTGCGGAGCGTGCCAATGTGGCGCTGGGATTCGAGGGTGGTGTGGGTAGCATGCATAGCGCCACGATTGCTCGTCGAGGGTATACGGATTGGTATCTCGAAGTGACGGGAACACGGGCGCACTCCTCTCTCATTTTCGGTGACCAGTATGGGGCGGGGGCCATCTACGAAACCGCCCGTATATTGAACACC
>JARRLJ010000116.1:0-5697 GCA_037387025.1 Gemmatimonadales bacterium | reverse complement strand
ATACGTAGCCCTTTTCACCCTGGGCAGTGAACATCTCGTGCCCCGTGCGCAGCCAGTGGTTGAGCCAGATGGTTCCTTCGGTGCCCGAAACCTCGTCCCGCAGGTCCATGCCCCCGCGGAATGCCCAGCTCACTTCGAACTGACCGATAGCGCCGCTGGCGTACTTGACCAATCCCACGGCGCTGTCCTCTGCTTCGATGGGATGAACCTGTGTATCGGCCCAACACATCACTTCTAGTGGCCGCACGTCCTTGCCTATGAAATTGCGGCTGATCTCAATGCAGTGGCAGCCCAGATCAACGTTTGCGCCACCGCCGGAGATTTCCTTGTTCCAAAACCAGTCGCTGTGAGGGCCGGGGTGGGTCTCGCGCGAGCGAGCCCACAACACTTTGCCGAGTGCGCCGTTCCGGGTCGACCTGAGAGCCTTGAGTGTCTTGGGCGTGTAGGCCAGGTCTTCCAGGTAACCGGCAAACACTCCCGCCTCCTCCACCGCGTCGAGCATGCGTTTGGCTTCAATCGCATTGCGGCCCAGCGGTTTGGTGCAGAGGACTGCTTTGCCGGCTTTCACTGCGGCCAGCACTGCGGCTTCGTGCAGATTGTTGGGTAGGCCGACAACAACCACGCTAGTATCCGGGTGGTTGATCGCCTCTTCCATATCGGTGGTCCAGTCGCGAATGTTCCAGTCCTGGGCAAACTGCTTGGCTTCCTGCTCGGTCCGGGCGCAGACTACGCTCACCCGATCGCGGCTGCGCAAGCCGTGCAGGGTCATGGTGTAGAACATTCCAATGAGACCGGATCCTAACATTGTGATGTGATGCAAGGCGTGAACCTCCTCCTATCGTAGGTCAAGGAATATTGTAGCCAGTTACATGATGTCAGCAACCATATGATGGAGTAATTGACACCGTGTTCGTGATCATTGGAACCACCACGGCCGACCTAATCGTTCTCAGTCCGGCGCCGTTGACCAATTCCGGCAGCGAAGGCTTTCGAGCCGGCAATCTGGTTTTCACCGACGCCCCCGTGCGTCTCTTGATGGGGGGCAACGGTGGCAACAGCGCGTACGTAGCGGCTGGACTGGGTGTGCAGGCATCGCTTTGCAGTGCGGTTGGGTGTGACCCTTTGGGGAATACACTGGTAGGATGGCTCGAGGCCCGCGGCGTCAATCTGAACGGGTTGACTCAGAGCGAGACACATGCGACCTCCACGTCCGTCATTGTCATGACCGATGCATCCAACCAGGTGGTGTATCATCATCTCGGGGCGACTATGCGCATTAGGTCGGAGGATATGCCTCACGATCTGATTGGCATGGCTGACGTGCTGCTGGCGACGAGTTACTCACTCATCCCCGACATGCGTGCGGGAGGATTTGCCGATGTGCTGGCCATGACCCATGAAGCCGGAGGCATCACTGCGCTGGATATCGGTCCCGCCATCGGTGATCCCGTCACTCTCGAAGAGATCGTTCCGCTGCTACCGGTCACCGATTACCTCCTTGCCAACAGCCATGAGATAACCCGGCTGACGGGAACAGAAGACTGGGAAACCGCCGCGGCGCAGTTGCGGGATACCGGAGCACTGAATCTCGTGTTGAAGCGAGGTGAAGCGGGGGCATCCCTGCGAGGCGCGAATGGCGATGCAGACATCCCCGGCTTCGACGTACACACAAACATCCAAGTGGGGGCCGGGGATGCTTTCAATGTCGGCTTCCTTTACGGCGTGCAACAGGGATGGCCCTCGGAGCAAGCCATCCGCTTCGGGAACGCTGTCGCAGCACTGGTCGTTACCGGCGAGCGTGGCGTGATCGACTCGCCAACTGTGGAGCAGGTAGAAGCATTCTTGGCGGCTGAGGCGAGACCGTAGCGCTCCCGGCCTGCCACCTCATCCACACGAATGGCCGGCTTCCTCCGCAGTGGATGTCGGGCCACTTCCGACTCCAACCCACCGTGCTGGCGGACCCTCATCTGAGTGGCCAGATTTGCGGGATGGCTAGTGGATGGCCAGTCGACGCCCGCAACTCCAGGAGACAATGATGAAGGTCCCGCAGCTCCTCATACTCCTCACCATCATGGTGACACTTTCATTCTCCGCCTCCGCGACCGCGCAAACGGGAACACAAACAGCGGATTTCACGGCCAACTCAATCGATTACAATCGCCCCGTCCCCAACCTGGCTGGCCTGGTAGAGAGAAGCGAGAGCGAGCTGGCGCCAGTTGTGGAACGGTACTCCGCCGACCGAGCGGCACTGTCGCGCCGCTGGGACGTGGCGTATTCCCCGACCAAGCAGGCCCGATTTCGTGAGTTCTATGAGGAGTGGACCGAGAACCTGAACGAACTCGACTTTGACAACCTGAGCGTAGAGGGCAAGATCGACTTCGTTCTGATGCAGACCGAGTTACGCTATGAACTCGAGTCGCTCGACAGAGACGAGCATCAGTTGCAGGAAATGGAGCCACTCATCCCGTTTGCCACTACCCTGATCGAGTTACAGGAGCAACGGCGGCGGATGGAGATACCGGACCCACAGCCAACTGCCGCTCTCCTGAACGAGCTCCCGCAACAAATAGCCGAAACGCACGAAGCCGTTCGGCAGATGCTGGACGGCCCCGACGCGCCGTCTCGCGTGGTAGCATTTCGTACCGCCGGTGCACTCAACACGATGCGCCGTGGAATGTCGCAGTGGTACCGATACTACGCGGGCTACGATCCGCTGTTCACCTGGTGGAACAGCGATCCCTACGAGAAACTCGACGAGGCGCTGGATGACTACATCGAGTTTCTGCGTTCGCAGGTCGTGGGCATCAAGCCTGGTCAGGACGAGCCGATAATTGGCGACCCCATCGGTGTCGCGGGACTCAGAAGCGACCTCGTGCACGAGATGATCCCTTATACGCCTGAAGAGCTGATCGCCGTAGCCGAGCGGGAGTTCGAGTTTCTGGATCGAGAGATGCTCAAGGCTTCGCGTGACCTGGGCTACGCGGATGATTGGCACGCGGCATTGGAATACGTGAAGAATCTGGCGGTCGAGCCGGGAAAGCAGACCGACGTAGTGCGTGAACTGGCCCATGAGGCGATCGATTTCATCGAGGCACGGGATCTAGTGACGGTGCCTCCGTTGGCGGAAGAGATCTGGCGTATGGAGATGATGTCGCCGGAGCGACAGAAGGTGAGTCCGTTTTTCCTGGGCGGTGAAGTGATCATGGTGTCTTACCCAACCGACGAGATGGCTCACGAAGACAAGCTCATGAGCATGCGTGGCAACAACCCGTACTTTTCTCGCGCGACGGTACACCACGAACTCATCCCTGGACACCACCTGCAAGGGTTCATGACGAGCCGCTACAACTCGCATCGCCGCGCATTCAGTACGCCGTTCTGGGGTGAGGGCTGGGCCCTCTATTGGGAGATGCTGTTGTGGGACCTGGGTTTTCCGCAAACCCCGGAAGAGAGAATCGGCATGCTATTCTGGCGCATGCATCGAGCTGCGCGGATCATCTTCTCACTGAGTTTTCATCTCGAGAGAATGACGCCCGAGGAAGCCATCGATTTCCTGGTAGAACGTGTCGGGCACGAACGCGCCAACGCGACGGCCGAGGTACGCCGATCGTTCAACGGATCTTACCCGCCGCTGTACCAGGCCGCATACATGCTCGGTGGCATGCAGATCCGCGCCTTACATGAAGAATTCGTAGACTCCGGCCGCATGACCGACCGCGAGTTCCACGATGCGATTCTGCAGGGTGGACGGATGCCGATCGAGATGGTGAGGGCGCGACTGCGTGGCGAGGGCCCACCGCGGGACTTCGCAGCGTCCTGGCGGTTTGCGGATTCCAGATAGTCACATACTGGGACGCCTCATGGCCCGGAACGTGCGCCAAATTCGACCCTCGGCGGTGTTGCACCGCTGCCACTTGCCTGGGAGAATCCTGTGCGACACGTTTGCATGAAGACCGTCATCATCGAGCAATGACCCTCGTTCTCTGTCCTTCCTGTGGCCGGCACGTTGAGCACGATGCCAAGCGCTGTCCGCACTGCGGCAGGACGAAGCCGTTTCCGTATCGCCTGGCCATAGTCGCCGGCGTGATCTTGCTGCTGCTCGTATTGTCCGCATTCAGCGCTACAGTGGCCAGGTACACAATGCCAGACGATCTTCATGCCGGGACGGCCAAGGCCTGCGTAGGTGATGTGACCCCCGCCTTGCTGGATGACGTTGTTCCCAGTTTCGATTGGTCTGAAGTAGGAGGGCGATGTCGGCCGACTTGGTACAAGGCATTCAAGTATGGATTCCCCAAGATCGACGGAGGCGGATAGCCCCCGTCCTCACCCTCATCGCGCCGGTCGGGTCGTGAACGTTGCCACGTATGCCTCGGCTCGAATGGAACCCGGTGTCTCCGGGTAGGGATCCAACTGCACTAGCACCAACTCGGCGGGACCCAGGCTCAACGACTTCGGATCTAGATTCGTGTGCAGCGTATCGATCTTGGAATCTGCGCCCAACGCATCCGGGAACGGTGCTACTTCGACCAATACAGCGGCGTCGCCGGCCCACACACACATCGCTTGACTTGCACAGCGGGAGTCTCCGCTGACACCGCCGAACGCCACCCATGTCCCAAGGTCATCGAGCACAATGCTCTCACCAACCTGAAGCTGGAACTCGTCTCCCAGCTGTGGTTCCGAGGGAGTTCCACATCCGATGACGACGCCAAGCACGAGCATTATGCGATTAGGCTGCATGACTCCTCCCGTTTGGGACTCACCTCATGATACCCCGCCTGCTGCCCGGAAGTCACATGAGGGACCCGGCGCCCGCCGGCATCGCCGATTCACCGGCAAGACTAGGACGAGTCGGTAGGAATCCTCACAACGACCTGCTGTTCTTGCAGGGTAAACTCCCTATCTACGCAAGTCGGGCTCACGACCCGACCCATGACCCCACGTGTCACATCACCCTGACCCTGTAGTTCTGCTTCACGGGAAAAACAGAATCGCGCGGTATAAGTTCCCGGAGGGGCTGCCTCTCGTGTCTCGCATCCAGAGGCGGAATCGCGTACGGTCGTCGTCAAGTCCCAAACAAACTCGATGCTTCTTTCGTCTGCCGAGCTGGCAAGGTTTCTGACGAGCGGGATCGCGGCGCCGCAAACAGCAGCAGCAACCCCGCAATCCGGGATATCGCATCGTTCCTTGAAATAGACCCGCGCACCTGCATGGGAAGCCCTGATCCAACCTGGCTGGTCGTCTGCCCCACTGAGCAACACGTAGATCGGTCCTTCCGCATCAGCAGTCAGCTCGATCGCGAAGCGAATGGACGTTGCCCTCTCGGCTGCCCGCGTCCCTCCGGCGCAATTCATCACCGGCATCATTGCGAGAAAGATCAGAACTGATGAGGGTCGCACCCGCAGCAATGGCGCGGTCACGGTTTGCCGTCCTCTCTCTGCATCGTGCATCACCGCCTTCCCCTCGGAGCGGGATTGTCACAGCTGATGATCTCCCTTACACGCAGCAGTGGCGCACCGTCGGCATCCGAGATGCCGCCAAACACCAGGGCGGCCCAGTCATCGGAATCCTGGAGGATCTCGAACAGCCCGTCGCCGACTTCGCTTCCATCCAGGTTGATGTCCCACATGAGTCCTACGTCGACAGCGTCGCCATCCTGGTTCCAATCCCACGGTGGGCCGGGTGGGTTGCCACAGA
>JARRLJ010000115.1:0-8301 GCA_037387025.1 Gemmatimonadales bacterium | reverse complement strand
GTGGCGAATGGGAGCCACCGATGATGTGGGCTGCCAACTACGCAGGTCCAATGTACGGCTTCCAAACGTACTCCAAGACGCCTTTGATGCTGTCGATGCTGGGCGGTATCGTTGGCGACAGTGCCGTGCAACGTGCAATCAGCGAATACACCGAGACATGGCGCTTCAAACACCCGTCCCCTTGGGATTTCGTCTTCTTTATGAACAATGCTCTCAGACAGGATTTGGGCTGGTTCTGGTACTACTGGCTGTGGACCACGGAGTCGGTAGACGGTTCCATCGAAAGTGTGACGACGTCGGATTCACACACGACTGTGACTGTGCGTCAAGATGGCCAGATGCCGTCGCCGGTTGTGCTCGAAGTTCAGTTTGCGCCGAGCGGCCCGGCCATCGAGCCGATGCCGAACGCGCGAATGATCGATGACGCGACTGCAATCGTAACGTGGCCGGTGGATGTTTGGTTCGGCGGAAGCCGCACGTTCGACGCGGAACTCGACTTCGGCCCACGCGCCATCCAAAAGATCACTCTCGATCCTGCGGGGCGATTCCCCGACCGCGATCCGAGCGACAACGAGTGGAGCAGCCCACCGGGCGAATGAGCACCGCTTATTCCAGCCGATTTACAGCGAGCGGCCCCAACGGCCGCTCGCTCTTGATTGGGGTGGCAGCGCTGCTCAGTGTTCCGTTTGCTGCGGCGCGTGCAGCAACGGTACAGATCGTCGATACGGCTCGCGTATCGATTATCTACACGGGAAAGAGTCTCGGGGCGCTTGGGGTATTGCGGGCGCAGCAAGAGCACGAACTCTTGACCGAGCAGGCCAACGCTAGGGAAGTTCCATTTAAGTTGGTCAGTCACCCCGCCTGGCGCCTGCCGGGATTCGCAATCTTCCAAACATCTGAGGCTCCCCACGGAGATGAACTGCCGGAGATCCTCGCAGCTAGGGACACCATTGAGCAGTTGGACTCAGTGCCTGCATTGCGATCGGAAAACGTCCTGATCGTCCAGGACCCGTGGCGTGAGGGAGCCGACCTACTCCAATGGATCGAAGACAACCCGCGAACTCAAGCGGAGTTTCCGGACCTGCACCGGACTGTGGTTCGCATGAGGCGGATGCGTACGCACCGTGACGATCGCGCCATGATCGTCGAGGAGTATGGGGCGGAGTGGGCCGCCGATTCGAACCAATGGCACATGGGAGAAATGAACCGTATTGACGTAGGTGAAGACACACGCGTGTTTGAGTTACCGATGAACCTGGGTGAGATCGGGCCACGTCACACAGTCATCAATGCATTACTCGCCGATACGGTGAGCACAGCGGACCTCGTGATCTTGGCTGACCTTGGCGAACGTGGCGGTGACTTGGGTGCGACCCAAGAGAATCGGGCGCAACTCGACTACACTACGCTCAGGGAACTCGGATACTCTCTGTCCGTCCCATTCGAATTCGAACTGTCTCTGGGAGCAGCGGGCCTCAGACAGGTGCGTGATGAGTTTCCTGGCATGGCCTTCTTGGCGGCTAACGTGCGCGCAGAAGACTCACTCTTGTTCACACCCCATCAGGTCGTCCAGGTCGAGGCGGTACGCATCGGATTGTTTGGACTCGTCAACCCGACGGTGCGCGAGCAACTGCCGCGGTCCATCCTCGACGATTTCACCTTCGAGGATTATCAAGATGCCGCGCAGCGTGCCGTAAAGGAGCTCCGCGCAGCAGGCGCGCACGTCATTGTCGCCCTGTCGAATCTCGATCCGCCCGACAATGCGGCGCTTGCCCAAGGAATCGTGGGGATCGATGTCGTGGTGGCCGATCTTGCCGAGCAATGGACGATTGAGCCCAAGCGCACCGTTGTGACTCTGCTCAGACGTCCTTTGTCCCGGCCGGAATCGCCGGCGCTCATAGCTCAGGGTGTTGCCAACGGGGTCGGAGTTGGACGATTGGATCTGGCATTCGCAATCGATCGCGACAACGGGAGCGTTCATCTAACATCTGTCGCGCATGAGACATTCCCTGTTACTGATCGCACACCAAGAGACGCCCAATTCCTAGCACAGATCGCTGCCAATACGAGAGTCACCAAACCCGACCGTGGCGAGCTGATGTTCCCTTCGTTCGTTGAGTTGACCGACCGGCATCCACGCCTTCAGGAATACGACGCAACCACTAAGCAGGGGCGCGTCTCCAAGCCGATGTGGGAAGAGTTTCTGGCTCGACTGCTCCGCCTGCGTGGACAGGCAGAGGTGGCAATCATTCGACCGCTGTCACACTTCCCGCCCCTCATTGGCAAGCTCCATGAGAACGAGATCGGGGCTTGGTTGTGGACCGAGGACGAGATCGTGCTGCTCGACCTCTCTGGCGCTGACCTTCGGAAGATCATGCTGGAGGATGTTAGTGGCGAACTTGCGGTAAGTGGGCTGGACCGCTCGCAGTGGTCGATCCTGGGCCGGAAGTTGGAGGACCACGTTTATTATAGGGTGGCCACTACCGACGTCCTGTATGACGGTGCGCGGTTTCGGGACTTTGGAAAAGCACGGCGGGTTCGGCGCCGCTTCCGCGTCGGACAAAACGGTGTCATCGTAGCGAGCAGCGATGGAAGAGCACTCACCGTCAAAGACTTCGCTTTTGGTGAGCTTCGGCGCCTCAGGGCGTCTGCACGGGGGGACGATTACCTCGACTTGATGGCCTCGCTGGTAGCGCCCGATCCTCAATACGTAAACCTATTCTTTGTGGCCTTTGACCAGCCAACACTTTGGCTCTCGCTCAACCAGAACTACAACAGCGGCGGGTACGGGGCAGTACCGGAGAGTCGCGTCGCTTCCAGCGACTCGTGGGTTGTTGGCTTGAGCGGCCGCATGCAGTTCTCTCACGAAGCACGAGCCTTCGCAACGGAGCTGGGCTTCGCGGTCGCGTACGCACGGCAGAGCCAAACATTACCATCGGGCGACAAACGGACGAACGAATCGGCTGACAACTTCGAGATCGATTTGACAGTGCGGCCCCGTGGTGCGCGGATTACGGGCTCACACCTACGACCGTTTCTGCGAGGGGTGTTCGATAGCGAATTCAGCGCAACGACTGACCCCGTCACCGGAGAGAAGAATCCCCATCAGCGGGCTCTTCGTGGCGTCAGTGGAGTTCTTCTGCTGCCACAACAGCACTGGCGGCGGCTGGAAGCCGGGGCCGTGTTACAGACGGACATTGGCCAGCCGGGGGTGGAGTATGGCGTACAAGTCCGATCAGACTTCCACCGACCGATAGGGCCGGCTGGCCGGCTCGTTTACCGCTGGCGCAACGACGCGACCTATCTGTTTCCGTCGTCTCGGGATACCGCATCCGATCTCGCGCTCCGCTACCACATGATCAACGAACTCCTGTTTCCACTGGTAGACAAGCTCTCGATCTCCCTGGCAGCAGATCTGTTCCTCTACCAAGGCAAGGTTGAGGCAACCAGGAGACCTGGCATGAGCCTACTGCTCCGGATTGGGCTTACCTACGACCGGCTGTGGAAGCCTCGATACCAGCCGCTATTCTGAAGTATGCGGTCGAGTACCACGCCGGACGACGACCCGCTAAGGCCACATTAAGCGATGCTGTCTGGGCGGAAGAACACCCAGGTATCCGGAGCGCCCTCGGCCTTCACATGGCCCACCAAATCGTATCCGAAATGCAGATATAGACCGACGTTAGTCTCTATCTCGGTAGTTAGTGATACGCCGGTCGAATGGGGATCTCGACGAGACATCTCGTGCACCCCATCGAGTAACAGGCGACCCAGTCCGCGACCGCTGTAGGCGCGAAAAACGCCGATCATGTTCAAATGAAAGTGGGGTGCCGCGATCGCGAACTCCCTCCACGATTCGCCCATGGCCTCATAGCGCCCTCGCGCCGCTGCACCGAGTTCTTGCCAAACCGCCTCTCGGTGGTCCAGGAGCGCCGCAGGCGACTGGCGTTCGCCGGGCAGCGTCACCAACGCCGCAGCCACGGCCCGAGCGTTATCAGACGCCGCGAGCACGGGCTCACCGCGACGGAACCGTGCAGCCACGAAGAATTCGATGAGGGTGCGAAGCCGCTCGCCGTACTCGTCACCGACTTCACCAATTACATGTCGCATGACTGGGTAATCGTGGAAGGAATCGCACAGCACGGCGACTGCTTCTTCCGCCCGGTCGGCGGTCAGTTGCTCGACCTCGCTGCTGCCTTTTCTATCGTGGCGTCCCACCATCGCCTGTGCCGACTCGGGGAGCACCAGGGTTTCTCGCCCGGCACTCCCCTCGCATTGAGCCTCGTGTCGTCCGTTGTTGCTGGCTGTGGCTTTCCTACATCCCGCCCTGACTGGACGGTGGCACCATGCCGTTGAGTCGGAAGTACGTTATCAAGTTGCCGTAGTGCTCGGCATCGTGCATGGCGTGGAAATTGAGCACCCAAAGGCGACTGCCGTTCATGCCAAAGAACGTGACTTCTTCCGCCGCCTTGGCATTGTCCATTGCATAGGCCTTGTCGCAGTACGCGAACGCATCCTGCACGCCTTTTACCACATCGGCCTTCGCCGTGACCTCTTCAAAGTTGGAGCTGTTCGGATTCTCCTCTCCCAGGGCAGCGGAGCAGAAGGTGTACGCCGCGTTGGCCACGTGCCCTAAGATCTGCCCGAATGTCCGCACTTCGTCAGTCGGTTGGTACGAGTACTTGGCTTCGGGCATCTGCTCGGCCGAGGCAATCAACCAGCCCCTGAATTGCTCGTAGAGGGGGCGAATCGATGACACTCCCGATCCCTGCGCCTGGGCCAGCGCGGGTACGAACATGAGCCCGAAGAAGAAAAGGTATCGACGCATCGGAGTTCCTCCTGCTTTTGGGGAAAGAACAAAGGTTACCAGACGTGGGCCGCCTGCCAAGGGGTTGCAGGCGGCGACGCGTTCATGAACTAGCTAGTGCCGAATCCCCTGCAGCGATCGTACATGTTTCGCTCGACCTTCTTGGGATCCCCGACGATTTCGTAGAAATCGTCCAAATAATCGACGGACCTCTCGATCTGTTTCTCCTCGAGACCTTCCTGGTTTTGATACAGCCCGTATATAGCTTCCTTCTGCTGTTCGAACGCCGGAATGGTCGAACTCAGCTGGTCTCGAACCAGGCAAACCCCACGGTACAACCGCTGGCGCACCGTCCGGATCGAAAGAGAGGGATCGGGTTTCGCGTAGCGCGCCGAGACCATGCCGGTCCAGTCGAAGTCATATGGCACCGGAAAGACCGGGCCCTGGGGATTACCGATCACCTTGACGTTGTGGCAGCAATCGATCTCATCTGGGGGACCTTTGAAGGCGTCCCAGTCCGTGTTCCCAGCCAGGAACTGAAACACCTCGGCGAGATTCAGCTGGTCTTGTTTGTACGCTACCGGCGGCACTACCGGTACCTGGAGCAAATCCCAGCCGTTCCTGGCGGCCATTAGTTCATCATCTTCGATGAAGAATGCGTACTTCGTGATTGGGTCGCGATCTTCGTCGGTATCTACATAGTTGATCCGTGCCAGGCGCACCCGAAAGCTCATATCCGTGAGCAGATTGTACGTACGGCCGCAGTTCCTGCGATTCAGTCGAAACTTGCCGCGAGTCTTCACCTCAATGTCGAGGCTCGAACGCGACCCGTCCGCATTCTCCAGTATCATGGCGCCAGGATGGTAGGAACTCTCCTGCTCCCGCTCCTTGAAGATCGTCTCGAGAGGCGCCTCGATTGTCAGCGTGAGCGGATCTTCAGATTCGAACAGAACTTGGTTGGCGCCCGTTTTAGCCGAGTCGGTATCTTGCGCGGCCAAAGCGGTCCCATTGACAAGCGCCATTAGCACTAGGGGAATCGTTCTGGTCATGAGGCGGTCTCCAGTCGTCTCGTCGTGAGCAATCACCTTGCCCCAAGATACCTGCCCGGCCACCAAATGGCGACATTGGCCTCGGAACGGACCACATCTCCGGTGTATTTCGCACTTTGCAGGTACTCCGAACGGCAACAATTCTAGTCGCCCGGCAGAACGGTTTGGTCCCTCATTTGCAGTCGTTCTATATTAGTTATGATGCCACATCACACGACCGTCCGTGTCTCATCACTGTCAGCATTAGTGTCGATCGCGTCGCTCTCAGGGTGCTTTCCCGAAACCGTTGACGTTGAAGGGCCGGGCGTCCAGTACGTCTCCGTGACGACGGGAAACTTCCACGCTTGCGGGCTCACCGAAGAGGGCCAGATCTTCTGCTGGTCTCCGGAAGACCCGCGACCACTGTTGGTGTCCGGATCCATACGTTTTTCATCGGTCAGCACGAGAACGAACCATACATGCGGTCTGACTGTTGACGGTACAGCGTATTGCTGGGGGTACAATGACTACGGTCAGCTGGGAACCGAAGAGGCACTCAGTACATGTCGTATCCCTTACAGCTCGGCCACCGTCCCCTGTGCTCGGGAGCCGTTGAGAGTCGAGACAGAACTCGCGTTTCGGCGGATTAGAGTGGGTTCAGCCCACACTTGTGCCATCGATGTCGACAGCAAGGTTCATTGCTGGGGACTGAACATACGAGGACAACTGGGTGCGGTCTCGGACACGGCCTGCCAGATGGACATCGTGCCCGACGGGATTCCCTGCAGCCTCACGCCGATACCCGTCACCGGAGATCTGGAATTTGCGTCGCTATCGGCCGGTCAGTCGCACAACTGCGCGTTGACACCCGATGGTGTAGCATACTGCTGGGGTGCCGGTGGCTCGGGTAGACTCGGGACCGGATCGCTCGAAGACAATCCAGCTCCGACTCCAGTCGTCGGTAGCCTCAACTTCCTCACTGTCAGCGCTGGAGGGAACCATAGCTGTGCAGTGGCCTCCGACGGGCTGCTCTACTGTTGGGGATCGAACGTAGCACTGCAATTGGGGAGCAAGGTAAGCGATGACGAGTGTGGCGTGCAGCTCTCTGCGTGTGTTGCGGCGCCACATCCGATTGCAGCGGACCTGCGGTTCACTTCGGTGAGCGCCAGCGATGCGATGTCACGTAGCGGACGTGCGTTGGCTGGACACACGTGTGGCATCGGTGCCGATACCGAAGTGTATTGCTGGGGCCTGAACGAAAGCGGGCAGCTGGCAGGGAGTAGTGAGCCCGCAACCTCAATGCCCATACGTCTACCGGTGGATTACACGTTCACACAAATCAGCGCCGGCATGGCAAACACCTGTGGTGTCACAACCGATAGGACAATATACTGCTGGGCGTACGGTACGCCCTGGTCTCGCTGGCGCGTGCTGAAGAACTAAAGTCGCCCCTACCGTTGAGTTAACACCATTATCGCGCCATTGGTGTAACCGGTACCCCAGCGCGTAGTCGCGTCGGAGGGGTCGATGAATCTGAGCTCCCTGACCGTGATCACCGGGATCTGGCGCAACATATCGAGGTCTCCAGCACGCACGCCATCGACAAACACTGCAATGGGGGACCCGCCCCCAGAGCGCGGCCGAAGCCACGCACTTCTGAGGCGTTGGACCGCCGCATAGGTGTCGCTGACCTGGATCGCCTGTAGTTCCTCGGCCGTAATGACGTCGCGCGAGGACCGCGGCTGACCTGCTCCTTGTCCGCCCGCTGCACACGCTACGACAAAGATGGCCATGGCCGGTGCCAACAAATGCAGTTTCCTCATGAGATCTTCTCCGAAGACAGTTATGTATCGCCTTATTGCACCACTATCATCTAATTCCAAACCTCAGCAATCAGCCGCGCGAAATTCCCCCCGACAATCTTTTCCACCCGCGCCTCACTGTGCTTGTTCCGAAGCAGCATATCGGCGATCACTTCGAGGCGGCGTGGCGTGTTGATTTCCGGCACGAATAGGAGCTCATCTTCCCGCGGCGCGGCAATGCGAAGCCGCTGACGTTGCTCGGAGAACACACGCTGCTGCTCTACATAATCCGGCGTCAGTTGGACGGGCGTGATCGACTGATCGCTGCCAATCCCGACGTGGTCTTCGCCACACACGTTGACGGCGTGTTCGATGTGGCGCAACACATCGTCTGCTGTCGCCGGTCCAGATGCATTGAGGAACGGCATCAGATAGATGCCGAGCACGCCACCCTTGTCCGCCATACGGCGCAACACATCGTCCGATTTGCTGCGAGGATGATCGTACACGGCCTTGCAGCCACTGTGCGTAATAGCTACCGGGCCCCTCGAAGCCTCGATCCCATCCTCAGTGGTGGGTGCGCTGCAGTGGCTCAGGTCGACCAGCATTCCCCAGTCGTTCATCCGTTCCACGAGAGAGTGACCGAACCGGCTCAATCCGCCGG
>JARRLJ010000114.1:6582-9149 GCA_037387025.1 Gemmatimonadales bacterium | reverse complement strand
GAACTATCTCAGGTGCGTGCAGCCCACGAAGACAGATCATCCCTAGCGGCTGTCCTTCGTCGGCCTCGATGCCGGTCAGGCGCCCGTCTTCAACAGTTGCCTCGACCCAGCATCCGGCCGGGCATATACCGCAGATTCCCTTCTTTCGTTTCATCGATGTTGGAGATAGCTATTGACGCACGCGGCGGCAAGTGTCAAACACTGAGTGGCGAGTGCCATTCAATGCGAATAGCAAAGCGGATGGACCACAGTACCTGGATCCATCCGCAAATCACTCCCAACATCCCGGAATCAAGAAGCGGGTTCGACCTACGTATTGTCTCCCACCCGCTTCCTCGGAACGGTATGCATGAACCGTCCATAGTTGACACACTCTTCCATCCTGCAAGACCAAACCAGCTTCCCATCCCAGACCGTTATGTCGGGACAGCCATCACACATGTTCTGCCTTCCGTCAGGCAACACATCCACAGGTTGGATGATCATGATCGATTGGGTGTGCAGCCTGCGAAACATCATTCGCGGATCGACGACGGCACGTGCAAACGTCTGCCTTACTCCGCTGTCGAATGGCCATAGCCACATCATCGACCTGCCTCGCCGCAACACCGATGGATCGGCGTATGCCATGTACCTGCCAGTTCGCAGGTGGTGCCAAACCTGCGTCAGCTCCATCATTTTCGGTCCTGCATACCCATAGATCCGATCGGTAGTGCCGAACCGGAGTGCGAAGAGCCACTTGAAAGAGTCCGGCATTTCCGTCCCGTTCAAATAACCACAGGGAGAATAGTCTGGGAACCGCTCTCTAATCTTGGCTACCACATCGTGCGCCGATATGTCGACCCTCTTCCCTGTGTCCCCACGGTACACCAGCTGCGAAACGTCAACCTTTTCCCCGCCAGCGTAGTAGTCGAACGCCTCCTGTATTGCCTCACGGTAGCAGATGAACACCATAACGTGGACTATATCGATGTGCTTCTGCGCCCATTCTACTAAATCGGGAACCGCATCGAGCGTGTCACCAAAGACGGTCGAGTTGAACGCGCATGATAGCCCACCAATCTCTGCCACCATCTGTGCGTAATGTAATCTCAACTCATTGTGCTCGACCTCGTTCTGTCCCTTCCACTTGGGCCGGCCTTGCGGGCTGTCGATGTGAAATGTCAAGCCCGACAGGCCGACTTTCTTCATTTCTCGCAGGATCTCCGGTGTCAGTGCCAGCCCATTGGTGTTGAGAATTGGCTTCCACCCTCTGTCGGCAATCATGCGGACTATATCGACGACCTTGGGATGAGTGAGTGGATCGCCACCCGCAATGGAGACGCCATCTACTGTACGGTATTGCTGAAACACGTCGAGCTCAGCCGCGACTTCGTCCAACGACTTATGCTGATTGATATTCGCCCGATAACATCCTTCACAGGCAAGATTGCATTTTGCTGTGGGTTCCAGCCAGGCTATGGCGTTGTCAGACAGGTTCCAAGGAACCCTATAGAGTTCGCGATGATCGAGCGCTGCATTCATCGATTGTCAGACCCCGATAGAAGTTATGCCACATGTCACGAACCTAATCCCCAATTGCTGCGCCGGCTAGATGGTGATTACAGTTCGTCGACCCGCAGGATCGACTGCAACAACACGTTGGCGCCGTTGGCCACGTCCTGCGGTCGGGTGAACTCGTCTGCGGAATGGCTCACACCGTTCTGGGACGGCACGAAGATCATTCCCGTCGGACAGATCTGCGCCAGCTTCTGAGCGTCGTGGCCGGCTCCTGAGGGCATGCTGGTGCTTGAAAGGCCGAGGTCCCTGGCAGCATCGACGATCACGTCTCGGATACCAGCATCGGTCATGGTAGGCTGCGTCGACTGATGTAGTTCGTGGCTGACAGTCGTGTGATGTCGGTCCGCCAGTTCTCTCAGCTCTGAGCAGATGTCTTGCCAGATCGGCGCCAGATTCGCAATGCTCAAGTCTCTCAGTTCGACGGTGAGGTCCACCCGACCGGGAATCACATTTGGCGCCCCCGGGCTCACCGTAAGTCTCCCGACAGTGCCGACCTGGCGACCGGGGACCGCTTTGACTATTCGGTCCACCGCAAGCACCAACTCGGCGGCCGTCAAGAGGGCGTTGCGCCGCCTATCCATGGGAGTCGTGCCCGCATGATTCGGCACGCCACTGATAACCACATCGTAACGCTGAATTCCCACGAACCCTTCAACAACGCCGACGTCGTTTCCTGCTTGCTCGAGAACACTTCCCTGCTCCACATGCAGCTCCAAATAGGCAGCTATTCTCCCTGCCTCGGGAATTGCTTCACGGATCCGGGACGGCTCGCCTCCGACTTTGCGCACTTTTTCAGCCAGTGTCGTGCCATCCTTGTCCGCTTGGTTCATATCGTCTTGCGACAATTCACCCACGAACCCCCTGCTTCCGGTCAAGCCGCTCTCCTCATCACACCAGATCACTGCTTCAAGCGCATGTCTGTTCCTGTAGCCGTTGTGCTTCAAGGTGTGCGCAACTTCGATCGCAGCCAGCGACCCAAGAGCGCCGTCGTACGCGCCCCCACGTGG
>JARRLJ010000114.1:0-6540 GCA_037387025.1 Gemmatimonadales bacterium | reverse complement strand
CCTCACGCCGGCCCACGATGTTGCCGACCGGATCCACTCGAACAACGAGACCGGCATGTTGCATCAAACTCATGGCGTATCGCCGGGCCTCGATGTCGGCTTCACCGAAGGCAACGCGGTTCACTCCCCCCTCGGGCAGCTTGCCGAACTCGGCCAACTCTGCTATGCGTCGATTCAGCCTGTCAGCGTTTACTCTGAGATCGTCTTGTGTCACCTAGAATCTCTCGGGTAACGAAAATGGGTTTGGTGCTCGCATACAGCGCGTCGTAACTTAATCGACGTTGTTGACACCTGGGAGGAGTAGGCTAGGATTGTCGGATGCTATCACGTGGAGCTAGGCGGCGGATCAGCTACGCGGCAATCGTGTACTTCGCTGCAATGGCCGTGGCACTCACTTTCCCAGGTATCCGTACGTTCAATACGATCCGGCCGTTCATTTTCGGGGTGCCATTTGTTTTCGCCTGGTATCTCATGTGGATCCTCGGGGCAGTCGTAGTCTTCCTGGTACTTCATAGGGTCTACAGCGAGTGAGCGACTGGCGGCTAGTAGTCCTAATCGTATCAGTCTACCTATTGGTCAATCTCGCAGTCGGGCTGCGGGCCGGTTCGCGATCGACTGATACGGTCGCAGGATATGTAGCCGGAGACCGAGGATTTGGCACACTGGTGATGTACTTCGTCACCGGCGCCACCATGTTCTCCGCGTTTGCCTTTCTAGGCGGTCCGGGTTGGACATACAGCCGTGGTGCCGCAGCCTTCTACATACTGGCCTACGGTGTTCTTGGCGTGGCACCCTACTTCGCAATCGGCCCTTGGGCCGCGCGCCTTGGCCGTAGACACGGATACGTAACCCAAGCATCGATGCTGGCTCATCGATTTGAGAACCGCTGGGTGGATGTCGTGGCGGGGATAGTAAGTGTGATGGCAATTATTCCTTACGTAGCCCTGCAGATGCGGGGGGCGGGAATAGTTCTGGAGCAGGTCACCGACGGTCATGTTACGCTACCGGTTGGCGCAGCCATCGCATACGGAGTCGTGCTAATCTACGTGTGGCGTAGTGGCGTCATGGGTGTAGGGTGGACCAACGTACTGCAGGGCGTCTTCATGATCATAATTGCGTGGTCACTGGGGATCTACATTCCGTACAAGCTCTACGGTGGGATCGGCCCCATGTTCGAGCAGCTAGAGGCGTTGCGGCCCGAGATGCTAACGGCGCCTGGACTCGATGCGGCGGGCAATCCTTGGACCCCAGTGCAGTACACATCAGCGATCTTGGTATCTGCAATCGGCGTATGGATGTGGCCCCATCTCTTCATGAAGGCTTTTGCCGCCAAGGATGATGCTACAATTCGTAAGACGGTGCTGCTTTTCCCCACGTTCCAATTGTTCTTGTTTCCGCTCTTCGTCGTCGGTTTCGCTGGGATCCTGTACGGCACGGCGCCCGATACCCCCGACGCAATCATGCCACACATAGTGCTGACGTCGGGCCTCCCAGCCGTTGTTGTGGGGGTTTTCTGCGCTGGCGCCTTGGCCGCCTCGATGTCTACTGGCGACGCGCTGGTTCATGGCGCAGCATCCATTGCGGTGGAAGACGTGTACTCCGGAATGCGCAGCAGCACAATGAGCCAACACGACAAGCGCACGTTCATCCGTTGGCTGGCAGTGGCTGTGGGAGTCGCTGGGTACCTGGTCGCTCTCTATTCCGCTGCGTCGCTAGTCAACATCTTGCTGGCCGCCTACGGAGCAGTAGTCCAGCTCGCCCCGGCGGTGTATGCATCATTTCTGTGGAGGCGGGCCAGCGCTCCCGGGGTGATTGCCGGACTCCTCGTGGGTATTTCGGTCACGGGGTTACTGGTGGTGATGCCGGACTGGCGCCCATTTGGTCTGCACGAAGGGATCGTGGGATTGGTTGCCAACCTCGCCACCCTGATCCTGGTATCGCTCTCGACGCGACCACCTGAAGAGGCACACGTCGACAGCTGGATCGAGACCAGCCGCACTCCATAGCCGATCGGGGAGCCAGTACACCGACCCCCGGTCTCCCTCAACCAGCCGTAATTCCGCCATCCACCGGCAGGGCGGCACCAGTTATGAAACTCGCCTCGTCTGATGCCAGGAACAGTATTGCCCGTGATACTTCATCCGGTTTTGCAATGCGGCCTAGTGGATGCTTGGCCTTCCATAGCCGCTCGGCTTCGGCCGGGTCGCCGTGGGAGCGCCAAGCAGCCCGGATCATCTCTGTGTCCACGCTGCCCGGACAGACGCAGTTTACTCGGACCCCTTCGCCAGCGTGGTCCAATGCCATCGTTCGAGTGAGATTCACGAGCGCCGCTTTGGAAGCGGCATAGGCAGCGGCGCCGGCGAACCCGACCAATCCCACATACGACGACACGTTGACGATGTTACCACCACTGTTTCGCAACGATCCAATCGCGTACTTGCTCATGAGATACGCGCCTCGCACATTCACCCCGAAGGTAGTATCCCATTCCTCCTCGGTGGTTTGCTCCACAGTTCGGTTGCGGAAAATGACTCCTGCGTTGTTGACGAGTACATCCAACCTACCGTGCGCCTCCAATACTTGCCGGATGGCTTGCTCGCACTGTTCGGCACGGCGAAGGTCACATTGTACGAATGAGATTTCACCCACGTCTCGGCCGAGCTTCGCTATTGCGGTCGAATCACGCCCGAGGATCGAAACAGAAGCACCTTCCGATACAAAGTCCCGGGCAGCCTGTTGCCCGATGCCTCTTGTGCCCCCCGTGACGAGCACGACCGCGCCCTTGAACCGCATCGCGACCCCCTATGTCAAACCGATTCTCCGTGCCGCTCTAACTGCACTAACGCCGCCGGCTCAGCTTAAATTACGACCTCATGCAAGTTGGAGATATGCCAAAGCAGGTCCATCGTTCTGAAGACCAGCCGATCGGTAGCACGAACCATCGACTGCGCCAGCAACTAACAACGGAGCAATCAGAGGCTGAAAATGAGGAAAGTCATCTTTCTGGGCATGGTAACGGCAATGAGCTCAATGCCAGCTGTCTCGAGCGCCCAATCCTGGGGTATCGCCCCCCATGTCGGTACTTTGGGGGTCGGATTCGACGTCGTCGTATCGCCGGCCTCGCGGATCGGAGCCCGAGGTGGCTTCAACTTCTTCCCATTCGACATCAACGTCACCAGTTCAGACGTGGAGTACAGTGCGTCGCCTTCGTCACCAGTGATCTCCGCCCTACTGGACCTGTACGTTGCAGGTGGCCTTCGCATCAGTGGGGGCGTTCTCTTCTCCAGTGATGACATCGAGCTTCTGGCAACACCGACCGCGTCCGTGGAGATCGGGGACGAGACATTCGACCCGAGTGACATAGGAACGCTCACTGGCACGATCACCCGCAACACTCTCTCGCCATATCTAGGTATTGGATTTGGAAATGCGGCAACTAGCAGGGTCGGATTCTTTTTCGATTTGGGAGCGGGATACCATGGATCCCCAGCGATCGCGGTCCTCGCGGATGGCCCGATAGCCTCAGATCCGATCTTCCGGAACGAACTCGACAAGGAGGTCCAGGAGATACAAGACGACATCGAAGGCTACCGTTTCTATCCTGTCGTCTCGGTAGGCCTGTCGATCGGTTTCTAGATCTGAACTCCGATCGGTTTTTCATGCCTACTGCTATGTCTGGCGCTGTTCCAATTCTTCCGGAGTACGAGGCCAGTCGGATCTGAGCAACCTGGAGAGGGCTCGGTCTTTGAGCAACCGACCTTCGGTCTGGCAGGATGGGCAGTAATTGGTTTCGTTCGTAGCGTACACGATGCGCTGCACAGCCGTACTACATGCCGGACACGGCTGGCCGTATTTGCCGTGGACCGCCATCTCCGGGCGGAATGCGGTCACTTTGTCAGGGAACCGATCGCCTGACTGTTGAACCAGCCGTTCGGTCCATTCGCGCAACGTAGAGCGCGTGGCTTCAAACAACCTCGACAACTCATCTGCCGTCAAGTTGCCGCTGAGTTTGAACGGCGAGAGCCGGCCGGCGTGAAGGATTTCGTCGGAGTAGGCGTTGCCGATCCCACTGAATAGGACGGGATCACACAGTGCTCTCTTTACCGTGTGCCTCGTGGCCTTCAACCTATTCACAAAATCTTGGAGGCTACATTGTAGCACGTTCAGACCACCACGGTCGTGCTCCGAAAGCGTGTCCTTCCCGCAAGCCACATGAAGTGACGCCCGTTTCTTCGCGCCAGCCTCAGTGAGAATCATCGTGCCCTCGGTGAAATCAAACGCAGCCAAGCCTACCTTCTTCGGGATCACAGCCTGCCTGCCCTTCCACCGTAGCCGCCCTGCGATCATCAGGTGAAGTATGAGGAAATGCTCACCCTCCAGACCCAGTACGATGCGTTTCCCAAGGCGACTGATTTCAGCAACTGAGCGCCCGAACGTGGCGTCGAGGGATGGATCGACACTGCGGAGCAGGAACGGACTTGCGAGCCGTATGCGTTCGAGCGTTGTCCCGAGGATACGTTGCCTCAGGGCATGGATGTACAACTCGATGTCGGGCAGTTCTGGCACACTCTATTCGTATCGCAGAACCCCCACTGGATCAACCCGACTCGCTCGGATTGCGGGAACGAGGCTTGCGATGACCGCGACGAGCAGGAAGACACCCAACACAACACCGAAGGTGACCAGATCGAACGCGCCGACGCCATAGAGTACGGCCCTGAGCAGGTTGCTCACCACCAGCGAGAGAACGATGCCCACACCCAACCCCAGTGAACTCAGCTTCAGACCCTCACCAACGAACAACTTGCGGACACCACCACGCGAAGCACCCAGTGCCATGCGCACCCCTATCTCCTTACGTCTCTGTGCCACCGAGTATGCGATGACGCCGTACACGCCTAGGCTTGCCAACAACAACGACGCTGCACCCAATACCGCGAGCAGCATCGAGCTTATGCTGTAGGGTAGCGCATTCTGATCCACGATGGAGTTCATCGTCACGATATTCACGGGTAGGTTCCCGTCCGCTTGCAGCAACGTCTGTCGCACCAGATTCACGATGGCATTACGAGACGCACTGGCGGCCACAACAATGAACCGACGCCGACTCGAGGTATTGTCTATCGGCCGATAGATCTGTGGGCGCTCCTCCGACGTGATCCCTTCGAATCGGATATCGCCAACTACACCGATGACGGTTGCCGTCATTAGCTCGTCACCGTCGTCGGTCAAGACGATCGACTGCCCTAGCGGCCCCTCCTGGGGCCAAACCTCGCGCGCTAGTCGCTGGCTGACTACTACCACTGGTGGACCACCTTCGGTATCTGCAGCTTGGAAATCGCGGCCACTCACTATTGGGATTTCCATTGTCTCGAAATATCCGGGGGAGACCGAGTTCATCAGGCCCCGGGCCCAGTCGTCAACCGAGGCAGGCACCCTAGAGGGATGGGAGAAGCCTGTAATATCGACCTCGTGGTTGAGAGGCAACCGGCCGGTCGCGGCAGCTGCCCGCACTCCCGGCAAAGCTTCGATCTCGGCAATTGCCCGATCGTAGTACGACTGTACATCCACGGCCTCGGGGTACTCCGATCTTGGCGGCGTGACCACGACGGCCAGCATGGGTTCGGGCTCGAAGCCTAGGTCAACTCGTTGCATAGCCATGAAGCTCCTGGCGGCCAGCCCCATGCCGCTCACCAGTACAACCGCTCATCGACTGAAGTCCAAAGCCTGCGCGCCCACCCTCTTTCAAAGCGGCGCTCAGATCCGTACGTGAAGCGGAGATCGCTGGTGCTACGCCGAAGATCAGAACGGCCGCTACCATGACGAACAAGGTGAACAGGAGAACGTTGCCATCGACCGAAGCTTCTCCGATCCTGTACCAATCCTCGGGAATCAAAGGACCGAGAATGCCTGCACCCCAGTTCGCCGCGAAGATCCCCAGCGTACCGCCGATCAGCGCCAGTATCAGGCTTTCAGTTATCAGCTGGCGTACGATTCTCCCCCTCCCTGCACCCAGCGCGGTTCTCATCGCCACTTCACCAGTTCTTGCAGTGCCGCGAGCTAGCGTGAGACTGGCAACGTTAACGCAGACCATGACGAGCGCAAAGCCGACCGCCGCCAACAGCAGAGTGAATGTGATACGCAGGATATCCCATACGAAATTCAGTGCCTCTCGCAATGGTCTTACACTCACACCCGAGAAGCGGCCGTCCTCAATAGGAAATGCCTCGGCCAAACCGGCGTGGACCGTGTTCAGCTCCTCTCGAGCCCGCTCAATGTTCCAATCCGGCTTCAGGCGTCCGACGATGATGCTACCCCCGTAGCTTCTATTCAATCGAATCGAATCCGGTACGATCGGTAACCACAGGTCAATTCCGCCAAACGGGAACACGAAATCTTCTTTCATCACTCCGACAACAGTCCGCGATATTCCGTCAATCGTGATCGACTTCCCGAGTATGTCCGGATCGCCACCGTACCTACGTTGCCAGAGGCCATGGTCCAGCACAGCCACCTCCGGACCGCTGAATTCTACCTCGC
>JARRLJ010000113.1:0-5709 GCA_037387025.1 Gemmatimonadales bacterium | reverse complement strand
GCGGCTCAAAGCCCCAGCCAGTAGGTCACTTTGAGCAGGAAGATGTTGTCCGAGTCGGCTGCCGTGAGCGCGTCCAAGTCACGCCCGAAATCGAGGTTGCCGAACGGGTCTGTTGTGTTCCGGTCCTGCGTCCAAACGAAATAGAGCGTCGAGCCGGGCAAATACTCCCAGCGGAAAACGAGATTCCCTCGCAGCGAACGGAAGTTGAAGGTCGGATCCGAGAGCGAGAACTCCTCAGCGGGACCGCCTCCGTCCGGGTCGATGAAGATAAGCCGGTCGAAGCCCTCTCCCTCATCTCGGATTGTTCCTACATCGACACCGTAGCTGCTCTTGGAGAGCTGCCGCGGCTGGTCGAACTCCTTGTAGTTGGAGAAGTCGTTGGCCGAGAACAGCGGCTGCATGAACAGCTCGAGCGACATAGTGGGTGTGAACGTCACGTTGAGTCGCGTTGTCATGGAGAGCGACTTCTGGTTCAGCTCCGCGAACACATAGCGCCGTCCGTAGAATGCGTCGGCGGTCGGGTCATCCACCGCCGCCACGAACTGGTCGGGGTTCTTGGACTGGCTGTAGTAGGGGCTCAGCGATACACTGATGTTCGATGCTGGCTTGATCGTTACGTCGAAGCCAAGGTCGTACGACCGCCCGCCGTCTTCATCCCAGTAGTATGACGGGTTGAACCCTAATATCACCGGCTTGCGGCTGTCGGTGCTAATGAAGCTGGCTAAGAACGTAGATGTTGGTTTTCTCACCACAGGACCACCACGTGTGAGCCGGTCGTCGAACACGGACGGGCGGTGGATTCCAAAAGTGTTGATGTCCCAATAGAACGGGGTCGTGAACCCGAAGAAGCCATGTAACTGTCTGTCGGTCACGTCGCCGTCGAAATTGTATTGTTGCTGAGCCCCTATCGTCGTCCAGATCTGTCGGTACCACGATCCTGGAACTGTCCACGAGCGCGAGAGGTTGGCGTTCATCCAGACGTAATCCGTACGGGTTAGAAAAGCGATGTCGTTGTTCTCAAAGCCGGGGCTACGGACGTTGAGTGCCGTTTCCCAATTCCAATCTCCTGCGTCCTTCGCGATCCTAGAATAGAACCCCCAGCCGCGCATCGACGTGAGTGTGGAGTCTAGACGATCGCTGAACAGACCGTTGCTACCGTGCTGTCGATCGGGCCGCTGGAAGTAGCGGGCGCTCGCCTGCTGCGTCCGGAGAATTGCTGAGCTCGAGCCCGAGATGTTGGTGAAGGCCGAGCTGAACAACACGTGATACGTGCGGTCGCCGAACCAGTACTCCGCATCCAATCCGAACCCCTCTGCATGTTCGTTCAAGAAGTCTCTGAGTGCCGGATCGGAGAAGTTGCGGTACACCGACGTCCCGATCGCCCCGATCTGCAGGTCTCCGTCCAGCAGGTCTTGCTTCACTCGACCCATGAAGTAGCTGTTCAGCGGCTCGACGTCCTGTTCTAACCGCTCGGCGTTCGTACCGACCACCCGCGCCGTCTCACGCTGGGTGAGTGCGCCGAGGACGCCGACCGACGTGCCGCCGCTAGTCTTGCCCGTGATCTTCGCGGCACCCAGTATCGTGCTGGACGTGGGCACGTCGGCGTACTCCCCAGCGTCTTGCGCTAGGAATCCGCCCTGTGGCCGCCGCCCTATCCGTCGGGTGAACGACATGCCGAGAGACGAGACGTTACTGCAGAATTGGCACCAGAAGTTGCCAAAGCTGAAGTTGCCACGGCCCTCAATGAAGAACTCGCGTTTCTCGGGGAAGAAGGTCTCGAACGCGCTCAGATTCACCACAGCGGGGTCGACCTCGGCCTGCCCGAAGTCCGGGTTGATGGTGGCGCTGAGTGTCAGGTTCGAGGTCAGCAGGTACTTGAGGTCGAGACCGATGCGGTGGTCCGAATGTGTTTTGCCGGTGAACGGATTGGCCTCATCTACTTCGCCGCCGTTTAAGTCGACCTGACTCACCGCGTAGGGCAGGGCTTCCAATCTATTGGTGTGAGCCTGAATCTGGCTGAACCCGTCGAGGTGGCCGAAGCGCGAGGGGCCTCCGGACTCATTGAGATGCCAGAACGACCACACGGAAACTTCGTTCAGGCGTTGCACAAACCGCTGGATCTGCAGTCCCCATACCTGACCCGAGTCCCTGGGGAATCTCAGTTGCGAGAAGGGAATCTCGAGCTCCGCCACCCACCCCACCGAGTCGACCTCCGCGTGGGCGCGCCACACGGGATCCCAAGAGTCATCGTGGCCGAACGCGTCCCCCCTCACACCGGCCGGGTTGATCGAGAACATCGTCTGACCGATATGGTCGTGGAAGGTGTCGAAGGTGATTGTGAGTTGGTCGCTCTGTGTATGCGCGTCGCGGCGCACGAGGCGAGCTACCACGCCCTCGGGGCCGAGCTCGTCGTACATCCGCGCACCGATGTATAGGTGCTCATCGTCGTACGCGAAGCGGACCTCGGTGAGTTGCGTCGCAGGTTTCCCTTCGTCCGGCTCGCGTTGAACAAAGGAGGTCACCGCCGGCGCGGTTTGCCAGATTGACTCGTCCAGGCGGCCGTCCAGCGTGATCTCGTCCTCGAGCCGCAGGATGCGGGCTCGCGGAGCGAGCAGGTCATGCTCGGGCGTACCGGACGTGGGGGTGACCAACGGTTCGGTTAAGATCGAATCCGGTGGTGAACTGGTCCGCACTCGCTGTGCCTGGGCGAATGCTATCCCAGGGAATGCAATGAGGACAACTAGAAGCGGAATCAGGCGAGCTACGCTACGGCCGGCGACAGCAACCATCGTACGACCCCGGATGACGAGTTACGGTTTTGGCGAAACGTCCCCTCCGCATAGTCGGACGCAATGAAGCTGCAAAAGGTTGCATTTGAAATCGGGGTCCTCCTTGTACGCATCATTCTGGAACGTGAGGAACGCCGGACTACATTGCAGATCGAAACGCGATATTGTTGGACAAGGGGGATCGAACACCGGTCCTCGACGCCGCAATCAAGGTGGAGTCCAGTTGATATGATGTTGTTACGATGGCGCTGATTGTGTAATCCCGTTTTGGCTTGACCCCGGTGAGCCGAGCCGGAACTGACCGCAGCGCAGCCAACGACCGGATCGAGCAACGATGAATGGAGAACAACACGATCTTGTATTCACCAGATTCCTGCTTGCGTTGTGTGTGCTCGGGTTCGTGGTCGCCATTTCTGTCGCGCAAGCGCGTTGATCTGCGGCTTTGCAGCTGCGTTAATCCGCCCGTTCCCGCGTTAATCAGCGGCTTTACTTCTTCCGACGTCGCGTGGCGAGTGGTATCATCTACGCGTCTTAGGGGTAACGACAGTTGGTCAAGCCCCCTCCAGGAGACCGCGTGAGGCGTTGCGCACTTTTTACCACAACTGTATTGGCGATTGCGTGCTCGGTTGTTGCGACCACCCCGATGGTTGCACTCGCGCAACATCTCGCAGTCGTGAACAAGAGCTCAAACTCTCTGTCGTTGGTTGATCCGGTCACGCGGAAGGAAATGGCCGACATACCGACTGGATACTCCCCCCACGAAGTCGGGATCTCTCCTGACGGCGTGTTCGCTTACGTGACCGACTACGGCACGGGGCCTGAGCCTGGCAACACGATCACCGTGATCGATCTGGGAGAAGCCAGGCCGGTAGCCAAGATTGACCTGGGATCGCACACGCGACCACATGGAATCGCGGTGGCGAGCGACGGCAGTATCTGGGTCACGACCGAGGGCTCGCGGCACCTGCTTCACATCGATCCACTGTCGCAACGCATCCTCCAGGAAGTACAGACCTCGCAGGAGATAACACATCAGGTGGCCATCTCGGAGAAACACGGCCGCGCGTTCACGGCGAACATAGGCAGCGGCAACGTCACTGTTGTGGACGCAGTTGCCGGAACGGTCCTGACTCACATTGCTACCGGCGCGGGCGCCGAGGGCATCGACGTGTCACCGGACGGGGAGCGTGTTTATGTCGCGAACCGTCAAGCGGGAACCCTGTCCGAGATCGACGTGAGGACCAACCGGGTCCTCCGCACCTTGCGGGTGGGTGACTTCCCCATCCGCGTGAAGGTACGACCCGACGGCAGCGAAGCGCTCGTGTCCAATGCACGCGGTAGTGAAATGGTTGCAGTGAATCTGGTGGGGTGGCGAGTGGTACGCCGGCTTCCCATAGGGGCGTTCCCAGTTGGCATCCTGATAACGCCGGATAATCGGACGGCATACGTGGCGAATACGGGCGACGACAAGATCTCCGTCATCGATCTCGTCAACTGGCGATTGGATGGCGAGATCGTGGCCGGCGACGAACCCGACGGTATGGCGTGGGTCCCGGCCGCGCCACCCCAGCTGAACCGCAATTGACAGTGGTGTAGCGGCACCTCTCTGACCCTTGCGGAACTTTCTACGACCTACTACGTATATAGTAATTAGTCGCCGGCACGCTCCTCCAATGAAGCTGCCAGACAGTCTATCTGATTGTCATACAATCGCTTAGCAGGGATGGCCCATGAAGCCTCATTTGACCAACCGCGAACTCGACGTCATGGCGGTGTTATGGGAACGGGGATCCGCCACTGTCGCAGATGTGCAGGAAGCCCTGGGGGCCGGGCTGGCCTACACGACCGTACTTACGGTGCTCAGGGGACTCGAGTCCAAAGGCCACGTCCGCCATGAGTCTGAGGGGAAAGCGTTTCTGTACTTCCCGACCGTTGAGCCCGCAGCTGCCGGCGAAACTGTACTAGGCCGCCTGCTGGACAAAGTGTATCAGGGGTCCCGCGAGCTGCTGGTAGCCCGGTTGCTTTCCGACGAGGCGGTTTCCGAAGAAGAACTGTTGCGCATCAGGCGTATGCTGGACGAGCGGCTCAAGGAGGTGGACCGGTGATCGCCCAACTCATGGTGTACAGCCTCGTGACGGCGGCGTTTCTGGGCCTCGCAGCCATGGCGGCTGAATCAGCTCTGCGAACGTACGGCCGGCCGGCCCGCGGGGTTTGGCTGCTGGCACTGATGGGCTCGATTGCGTTGCCGATCTCGAGCCTGGTCAAACCGGGCCTCCTGGTCGAGAGCGCGAGTCCAAGTCTACTCGAGACCATAACAGGCGGAGCCGAGGCTGTTCTACTGCCCCCGGTCTTGGAGTCCCTTACGGCACACCAGAGTTGGTCAGCCGTTGTGGATCTGCCGTTGCTGATGGCCTGGGTGGCGTTGTCGGTCGTTCTCCTGATCGTGCTGGTCTGGTCTGCCCGTCGGCTGGCAAGGGAGAGGGTGGGCTGGGAGCATGTGCGCATCGGAGGGACGACCGCCTGGCTGAGCGAAGACACCGGTCCTGCCGTCGTCGGCGTAATCCGGAACTCGATCGTGGTGCCAGCCTGGGTGCTGGAGCTCGAGCAAGACATCCAGCAGCTCATTTCCCTCCACGAAGAGGAACACCTCAAGGCCGGTGACCTCCGGGTCATGTTAGCCGGTCTCCTGTTTGTGCTCTTGGCTCCGTGGAATCCGGCTATCTGGTGGCAGCTTCGCCGTTTGCGGCTGGCGGTGGAGGCGGACTGCGACGTTCGGGTTCTTCGGCAGGGGGCCGATATCCTGGCGTACAGCGCACTCCTATTGGAAGTCGGCGGACGTTCTACGCACCATCACCTGCCGGCTCTCGCATTCCTCAAACAGACTTCAACGCTGGCAAGGAGGATTCATCTCATGACTTGG
>JARRLJ010000112.1:0-8093 GCA_037387025.1 Gemmatimonadales bacterium | reverse complement strand
TCCGGCGTCGTTATACGGACCTGCGGTCCGGTCGGCACAGCGGGTTTGGCCGGTGGCTCGCCGCGACCGTTGGGTAGCAAGACGGCGACGATGGATCGTGAGTCGGGAGTCCACTCGAACGACGTGTACAGGGTGGCCAAAAGTGGTGAACGCGTCACCTGGCGCGAGCGCCCGTTGGAAGGATCTGCTACGTATACGAAACTCGCGTCTTCTCTGTGTACCAAGAACCCGATCTGAGAACCGTCGGGTGCCCACTTGGGTGAGGAAATACCGGCGCCATCCGGCACCTGGATCGCCGTCTTGTTGCCTGTTGCTGCGTCGATCACCTCGAGCCCGGCAGCACTTCGAGTCGTGAGCTGCCTGGAGCGGTTGGCGCCAAAGTCGATCTGTTCGCCGCCCAAGCGGTAGAATGGCTTGGCAAACAAGGCCATGCTCGGAGGGCCGCTACCGATCTCGTTTATGAAGTAGCGCCCGTCCGGGCTGGGATTACCGGGCGACGCGTTCAAGTACCGTGGAGCCAACACCGCTTCCGCCACCTCCGGCGCTGGTTGAATGAACTGCTCAGTATTGAGGATCTCGTCCAGCGTTCGCTCTTGTGCAGCGAGCTGTCCACTCAGAGCGGTCAACAACAGGAAGACGAGTGTGCCGACGTACATACGCTTCAGCAGAATCATGGCGGTCCTCCAATAGTCGGGAGCGGCCGGTTCTAAGGCCTTCGAAGGTCCTAGTAGAGAATGGCTCAAGATGCGGTGTACCTCATATCAGAGCAAGGTGGCACCAACCTACCATACGTGTCAGCCGCGTCCCGCGCTGAGCGTGCTCCACGGCACCCCTTCCCACAGCCGCCTTTGCACGGTAACCTGACAACTCACGTCATGAACGACAAACACACGCCTTGGTCCCACAAACATGACGCCGTTGCCGTCATCGATTTCGGCGGCCAGTACGCCCACCTGATCGCCACAAAAGTGAGGCGTCAAGGTGTATTAGCCGAGATCCGCCAGCCGGAAGATCCGATTGAATCCTTCGAGAACTACAAGGGAATCATCATCTCCGGCAGCCCGAGCCTGTCGTCATATGGCGAAGATTCGCGGTACACAAAGGAGATATACGGCCTCGACGTTCCAATCATCGGGCTGTGCTTCGGACACCAGGAAATAGCCAAACACTATGGTGGCGAAGTGGTGCACGGCGGACGCGAGTGGGGAAAAGCCGATCTGCACTTGAACCGCGACCACCCGCTATTCGCTGGCCTCGCCCCTGTCGAACAGGTTTGGATGAGCCACTACGACTCCGTTGTCGCCGTGGGCCCCGAATTCGAGGAACTGGGCCACACGGTCACGGGAGCTGGCTCGAGTGAGCATCGCTACGCCGCTATCGGATCCGATTCCTTGCGCCGCTACGGCCTTCAGTATCACCCGGAAGTGGATGACACCGTCCACGGCGATCAGATGATCGCCAACTTTGTGCTCGAGATTTGCGGGTGCAAACCGACATGGAGCATGGATGGCTTCGTTGATGAAGAATGCCACCGTATTCGTGAGCAGGTCGGTGACAAGTCGGTGTTTCTCCTCGCATCCGGAGGCGTTGACTCCACCGTCGCCGCAGCGATAATCGGGCGAGCCATCCGACCTGACCGCCTCCATCTACTCCATATCGACAACGGACTGATGCGCAAAGGCGAGAGTCGGCAGGTAATCGACCTGTTCCACCGACTCGGTCTCGATGAACACCTCAATTTCGTAGATGCCAGCGCTGTCTTCTTGGATGCCTTGTCCGGTGAAACTGATCCGGAACGCAAGCGAAGAATCATCGGCGACACGTTCATTAGAGTCTTTCAAGACGAGGCCAAGCGGCTGGGGCTCGAGAACCACCTACTCGCCCAAGGCACGATCTACCCTGACACTATCGAGACGGGCGGGACCAAACGCGCAGATATCATCAAGACACACCACAACAGGGTACCGATCATCGGGGAGATGATCGCCCAGGGAAGAGTGGTAGAGCCGCTATCGGAGCTGTACAAGGTTGAGGTGAGGGAATTGGGGGAGCGACTTGGAATTCCTCACGAAGCTCTTTGGCGGCATCCGTTCCCCGGGCCGGGGCTGGGAGTCCGGCTGCTGTGTAGCGATGGAGCACCCGACACGAGTGGATTCGAAGAGATCGTTCCCACAGTAGCCCAAGCAAGTGGTCGCTACGACTTGGACAGCCTAGTGCTGCCGATCCGTTCGGTCGGTGTAAAAGCGGATCTGCGGGCGTACGAGCACCCCGTTCTGTTGAGCGGATGCATTACGTGGTCCGGACTTCTGGATGCTGCATCCGCGATCACAGCCGATGGTCCCGGACAGCCACCGTGACAAGACAACGTCTTGACTTGCTGCGCGAGGCAGATCACATCGTGATGAGCGCGCTCACAAATCACGGACTATATGATCAGATCTGGCAGTGCCCCACCGTCCTGGTTCCCCTTATGTTCGAGGACACTAATGGCGAACTCGTCGTCATCAGGCCGGTGCAGTCGCAGCGTGCCATGACAGCAACGCCGGTCGAGTTGCCGGCGGTCATGGTAGATGAAGTGCGAGAGGCTATCCTCGCACTGCAAGGGATCGGGGGACTAGCGTTGGACATCACATCAAAGCCACCGGGCACCATTGAGTGGGAATGACGTTCCTACCCTCAGGGAGTTGAAGAACCCCGTTCGCACAGCAGCGCAAGTCGGTCGGCCAGTTGTTCTAGCTGGGGCTTGCGCCGATTTGCCGGGATGCGGATAAAGGCGTTTGCCATCGTAAAGCCACCTCCAAAGGCAGTCACAATGGCCGGTACGACTATGCCTGTCTCTCCTAGACCGATCAACGCCCCGAACCCGGCTCCCAACAACGCCCCTAGCGCTGCACCCCAGCCCGGGGCAAACAGTCTCCACCCCGCCAATTCGAAGCGCTCTTCAACATGGATCCTGGTTCTGTCTGAATGTGACGTGACTGTAATAACTAGTTTGCGACTCTCCGCGCCGGGAGCCGCTGGACTCCACGTGAGCGTATTCCCCAGCGTAGAGACATGCCCGACAATCCCCAACGCAGATTGGATCACGTCAACCAGCGCCGCATGCTCGGAAGCGGGCACTTCTCCCCTGGCGGTTCGGTCTATCAGTAATGTGTCTTTTTCGAATCGCGTCGGAACAGAGACCCTACGCATCGTCGCGGCAGGAACCCGAGGCGGCTCAGATTCGACCAGCGCTTGTCGCACGCGCTCCGGGGCAATGCCCACCTCGGCCGCGACCTGTTCGACCCCACCAATCGACAACACGGGATCCTCTGTTGGCATTTCGTCCTGCAGCTCACCCGCTCGCCTCAGTATCTCCCGCACCTTGTTATCGGGGACCTTGGCACTCGGCTCGGCAGCAGCCACCAGTGCATCCACGAACTCCAGCGGCGTCGCAAACCTCTGCGCGCACCGAAGGGCCAGTGCCTTGACCAAGGCCTGTTCGACCCTGCCCGGAAAACCCTCCAGTCGTTCACGGTGCCCGGCGGTCAGCTCCATGAAGCGACCCACTCTCACTTCATCCGGGGTGGACCACACAGCGGGTGTCTCGCCGACCAGCATTTCGTACACGACACACCCAAGACCACAAACGTCTGTCTGCGGGTTGAGTTCGATCTGTCCGGAGGCCTGCTCGGGACTCATATAACCGGGCGTACCTATGGGAAAACCGCTGCGCGTGAGTACATCACCGCCTGCGGCGCTCACCGCCTTTGCGATTCCAAAGTCAGACACTACAGGTAGTCCTTCAGAGAACAGAATATTTTCGGGCTTGACGTCACGGTGGATCACGTCGTGCCGATGCGCGTGATCCAGCGCTGCGGCCACTGGGTGCGCTATCGAAAGGACGACATCCAAGCGCAGAGGATCTCCTGGAGCCAGTCTGCGGCGCAGGGATTCGCCCGCAGCGTAAGGCATCACATAGAACAGCAGCTCACCGGCCTCGCCCGAATCGAGCAACGGCAGAATATGTGGATGGTTGAGTTGAGCCGTGATGCGTATTTCACGCAGGAAGCGCTCGGTTCCCAGCACAGCAGCCAGATCCGGTTTCAAGACCTTTACAGCTACCTGACGTGAATACCTGGCGTCCCGCGCCAGATACACCGTTGCCATCCCACCACTTCCCAGTTCTCGCTCTATCTCGTAACGGCCAGCCAGCTCAGCTGTGACCCTCTCGAGCAGATCCGTCAAACCGACAACACCTCGGTCGGAAGTATGTATCTAGGATACTGATAGTGTGGGTCGACCGCTAGACATCGGTTGGGAAATTCGACCTACCCTTCCCAAGGCAGGCTAAAAAGCGCAGCTCCTCCTCATGGTCCGCCGCAGTACTTCGTCGGTGGACTGGTCCTTGCTCATCGCCTCGATGCGTGGCAAGCCGCCAAAGTAGCGGCTCAACTCCGCCAGCTTCTCAAAAGCGGCACGCTCGCCTTCGGAAGCATCCGGCGAGATCGTGGGATTCATGATGTCGCCTAGCCACTCGCCAATCCCGTCTTTCATGTAATACACGTTCGGATATCCCAAGGCGCGCAGGATCAACCATCCACGTTGTGCCGTCTCGGCATCATCCGCATAGACGACGAGTGTCGCAGTGGAATCGAACTCGGCGGTTCCCAACTGTGAAAGGTCCGTCAGCTCCGCTTTGGGCAGATTGAATTCCTCGTACTGGCTGGGAGTGCGAAGGTCCAACACTCGAAGGCCCGGCCTTCTCCCCCTCACCCATTCAGCGAGTTGGATGGCGCTGACGCGGTGTGTGTCGTCGATCTCAATCCCCAGTGCCTGCGAGATTCCGGAATCGGAAGTCGTCGCACTCCGATATGGATCTCCGGCAACCAAGGCCAACAAAGCAAGGGCACCAGCCGCGCCGGCCAGTACACGATTGGCGCCCGTAGCATCACTCATACGGCACTGCCTGCCGACCGGCGCGCTCTCATCTCGAGCCGCTCCGCTAGGTGGAAGCTGGCGAGCGCGGCAAGCACCACCACGAATACCATGACGCCGTACGACACTCCAAGCACCTGAGGTATTGTGACCTGGCCGATATCCGTGCTGTAATAAAATCCCGAGAACAGCGGGAAAGCTTCATTGAAAACGAGAATTCCGAACAGCATACCGCCCAGCAACGCTAGACCGTCGATGCGACCGCTCGATGCGGATACACACGAGGTGCCAGGACAGAGACCGCCCATAACGAAGCCTAGGCCGAATACCGCGCCACCCAATAGTTGGGGTAGCACGAAGGTAGGCAGCAAGTACACGCGTGACAGATCCACCAGGCCAATCTTCGAGAGCCAGAACAACCCCAACATGGCTGTCACAATGGCGCTGAACATGACCTTCAACACTGTGAGGTCGGTGAGATAGAACTGGGCCGACAGCTTGAGTGCGTTACCCAAACCTCCGCGCTCCAGGAAGAATCCGAATCCGACCCCCAACACCAGTGCAACCATGAGACCCGCGTTGTCACCGATCAAACCGAACTCATAGAACGGAGCGCTCATGTCCACTGCTTCCTGAACAGGGGTGCTGCTGCATAGCCCGCGGCAAACGCAGCGATGATAAACAACCAGCTTCCCACGCTGAGAAGAGCGCCGCCAGTCAGCGCCTGGCCGCTAGTACAACCGCGGGCGAACTTCGCGCCCACCCCCATTATCGCGCCTCCGACGAAGGCATACTTCAGACGCGTGCGATCGGTCGTGCGCTGTCCTCTGTCGATCGACCAGCGGAACCGGCGTGCTATTACTGCGGACAGCAGGCCACCCAACGTCACTCCAATTATTTCGAAGACAAGCCAATCCTTGAGTGGGCTCTGTGTTCCATCACCGAGGTACGCTGCGTAAGGAAGATTACCGGCGGCGTGTCCCGGAGCGGCGGCTTGCATTCCAGTCGCGACGACACTCGACAGCGCGCCTGAAGCACCCAAGCCTCTACCCATGATCACGAACGCGAGCAGCAACACGAGTCCAATACCGACACCGGACATATAGGGATTCATGTACGGCTTTGCGCGCGTACTGACGGAAGTTGTTGCGCGCTCGCCCTCTCCAACGATCATGCCCGCCGCATTCGCCAGACTCGATTCCGTCATCGTCCGTCTCCACCCGGCTCCGTTGTGACCGGAAGATCTCTTGCTGCCCAATCCTGGAACGCACCGTCGTACAGCCGCACGTCATGCCCCAACGTGCGCGCCGCGAAGAGAACCATCGTCGCGAACTGACCGATGTGGCAGTAGGCAACCACCGTGTCACCGGATTGCACTCCAGCAGCATCGAACACGGCCCTCAACGCTTGTTCGTCCTTGAGCATCAGAGATTCATCGATCAGCTCCGGCCACGGTAGGCTGCTGGCTCCTGGGATGTGCCCCGCCTTTCCTCGGTCCTCCCTCACCCCGTCGAAAAACGCCCTCGCACGACCGTCGACCAGGGCGTATCCGTCCGCATCCGCGTTCATCTGGACCCAGTCGGCTTCAACTATCAACTCGGGTCGCGGGTGCACTGTAACATCCCCCCGTTCCGCGCTGGGAACGTCAGCAGTTACGGATTGTCCCGCGGCCTTCCAGGCGCCGAGTCCGCCGTCTAACAGTACCGTGCGGTTACCCAGACCGGCCCAATCCAGCGTGAAGACGATGCGTGCGGTCGGCGTCACCCATTCACTTCCCCAGTAGACCACGATGCGCGAATCGTCGTTCACACCGTAGCTCCTCAGCACTGCTTGGAACTCCTTGGCCTCAGGCAGTTCGAGTACTAGTGCGTCCGCGCTGTGGGAACCTGGATGTGACATCGCGTTGCGCTCTACATAATGCGCACCGCGAATGTGCTCAGCGGTGTAGTCGTCTTTGTCTCCGACGTGGAGGAGGACCACAGCGGGATCGTCGAGGTGCTGAACCAGCCACTCCGCTGATACCAGCATCGCGTCACGGTTCTCCTGTGCCTGGCAGTGGAAGACGATGGGAGCAAAGGCGAGTCCGCACGCGGCAAGGGTGGTAGTCAATGAGAGCTTCATGAGTCGACTCCTGAGAACGGTCCGTAGTAGCGTCGCGCAATCTACAAATTGTATACAATTTGTGCAAATCGGAGCTTAGTCGCCGGCAGGATCTTTGGTGAGGTGCGAGAATTGTATACACCTTAACATCTTTGTCAGTAATGACTTATAGGCAACAGCTAGGAGAACATTTCGGCAACTCAGCCAGCTTGCTGATGTTGCATATTGCATTCAATCTTGGTATGATTGTGCCAACGATACAGAGCCACAGGTGAAGCCAATCGATGCATTTCCAGCCATACGATGACCACTCTTCACAGGATTCGCCGTCGCCCACGTCAGCGGTCGATCGCAAACCCCTGCACCGGCAGGTGAGCCGGATTCTGCGCCACCGGATCCTGCACGCAGAGCACGCACCCGGCAGCAAGCTCAACGAATCCAAGCTGGCGCAGGAGCTGGACGTCAGTCGCACCCCCCTGCGCGAGGCTTTGCTTCAGCTGCAACAGGAAGGCTTCTTGACAGCCGAGCCGGGAAAGGGGTTCTCGGTGGCCGAGTTGAGCAGTCGAGAAGTACGCGAACTGTTCGCAATCATAGCAGCGCTCGAGATCAAGGCACTCGAGTGGGGAGGCATACCGAACGAGCAGACCATGATGCAGCTGAGTGAGATCAACTTCCGACTCGGCACCGTTGACGACGATGTGGAGCTCGCACTATCAATGAACGCAGAGTGGCATCGCACACTGGTTAGCGGCTGTCCGAACCGCCAACTCGTGAAAATGATCGAGGAGCTGCGGGCCAAGGTTTACCGTTACGAGTACTACTATTACACGGCGGGCGCCGCCCGCGTGGGAACGTCGGTCGAACTCCACCGGGACATCATGCAGCCTTTGGCTCACGCCGACTTGCAGGCAGCTTGTGCGGCCGTCACGCTCCACTGGCTAACCGACTTGGACCTGATGCTGCCGCAGATCCTCCAGAAGGACAGATCTCTGTCAGCCCCGGCGGTAGTATCCTAGAATCGGAAGAACCTGCGCCCGCGACTCATGCGTGGGTTGACTATGTTCGCGAACTTGGAT
>JARRLJ010000111.1:0-5827 GCA_037387025.1 Gemmatimonadales bacterium | reverse complement strand
CCGGCGCATACCAGTCGAGGCAGAACTCCTTCACATTCCCCAGCATCTTCACGAGACCGAACGGGTTGGGCGCCACCGCGGTGGGTGACTGCGTCCTCGCTGCACCGTTGCCCGCATGGATCACGAAGCTATCGAGTACCGCCGTATTGGTTCCCCAGAGCCGGTTCCAGAAACGGCGTTTCGTGTAATGCGAGGGATCGCCTTCGAAGAAGTAGGCGTTGCCGCTGCCGGCCCTGGCGGCGTATTCCCACTCAGCCTCGGTGGGCAAGCGGTAGCGCTTACCCGTTACCCGAGACAGCCAACGGGTGTATTGCACTGCTGCCTGGTGAGTCATAGTAATGGCAGGCCGGTCACCCCTACCCCACCCCTGATCGGGTGGCACATACGGCGGCGTCGCGCCTGTGATGGCATCTATCCCCGCGTCCGGGTCCGACTGAACGGCGATCAGTCGCGTATCGGTGCGTCCTTCTGCCTTGGTCGCTCGATACCAGGCTTCGAACTCATCCCAGGTGACCTCGACTCGCCCCATCCAGAACGGGCTCACCCCGACGGAATGGACCGGCCCTTCGTCTGCTTCACGGTACGGCTCCGATTCCGGGCTTCCCATTTCGAATGTCCCACCAGGAATGGCAACCATCTCGAAGCTAACGGTCGTCCCCGGAATGAACTCGATGTAGTCGGTGAAGGAGTCCACCACGGCGGGAGCGTCGTAGACTTCGACATCTGCCGCCGCAGTAATACTGAAATCGATTTGCTTCACGGCATCGGGGTCATAGTGACCGACCTGCAGATGGCAGTTGAGGCAACGTATCTCGGCGGCACGCCGCTCGTAGTGCAGATGTGCTTCTTCACCTTCGTCGGTCAACTCGAGGGGGAACAGGTTAGGATGACACTCCAGACACGACTCGCGGAAGACGTGGGTTCGAGCATGTTCGAGCTGTGAGCGGACTTCCCAGTCGAAGGAGTCATGGTCTTTCAAGACGGTCCCGATAGCGTCTCTCACGCCGAGTCGCGTCTTTTGAATCACATAGTCCACGCCACCTGGAGGTAGATGACATTCCACGCAGTGGATTATTGTGCCGCTCTTGGTCGTATAGTGAGTTGACTGTATCCAGGAGCTAGTTGCCTGTGGGTGAACGTGGCATGACTCACAGAAGCTGTCAGTAGATGTTAGCTCGTTGCCACCCCGAAGCAGGATCAGGCCCAACACACCGACAACAACGCCCCAGAAGAACGGGTGACGGGGCCAACGGCGAAGCGAGGCTAGAGCTTTGCCAAGTGATCTGCGGACGGTTGTCAGTGGACGCAAAGCAGTGGATCTGCCCGGGCTAGGCCATCTCGAAGGTCTGCTTTGCCCACGCTACGTTGCCTCGCGTGTCTTCGACGAAATGACCTTCACGCCCGCTGGTCTCCAACACCAGCCATTTGTCGTAGCCTATGTCACGTAATGCCGCTGCTGCACCTTCCATATCCACAGTGGCTTCTTCATTTCCCAGCAGCCTCGTGTTCCAGTCCTTCAAATGAACTTCACATAGCTGGTCGTTGCCGACGGCCCTGAGCTCACTGGGCACGTCATATCCATTGCCGGTGGAGTTTCCCAGATCATAGTAGACCTGGAGCCACTCGGAGCCCACCCGCTCGATAATCTGCAGGTTCTGCTGCGCGGTAATCGTATTCTCGAGCCCCAACACCACACCGGCATCACGGGCGCGCGGCGCGATCTGCTTCAACGTGTCCACTACGCTGGTAACGTGCTCTTCATTCAGACGATATGAGGCAAAGGTTCCTTCTGTTTCGTTGATGAACTCGCCGGCAGCGTCCTGCAACCGTAGGTCGCCGTTGCTGAAGAACGCTATCAACACGTTCCCGGCTCCCAGAGCCGCCGCTGTTTCAACCGCCTCGATGACCCAGACGGCCGCTCGAGGATCAGTTGCCAGCGGATATGTATTCAGCAAGCCAAGCGCAACCGAATGAAATGTGATGCCGTGTCGTTTGCCGAGTTCCTGGTAACGCCGTCGCACAGCGGGATCCGTCAGGATGATCTCGTCCGGGTTTCGTCCCAGGCTCACTTGGATTCCGTCGAGATTGGCCTCCACAGCTCTGGGAATCTGTTCGGGATCGCACATTGGGCCGAGGTTCCAGTCACACATCCCGACTCCGACAGCTCCTATGCGCGCCTCGGCCGTCGCGGTGCGCGCCGCCAAAGCTCCCACTGCAGAAGCAGCAGTCAACGAGATGCCAGTCTGTTCCAGAAAGCTTCTCCGATCCATGATCGTATTCCTTTGAGTTGACGTAATTTGCCACCGAACAACGGCATTCGCCAGCAAGAGCGTGTCATCTAAGTCGGTGTGCTAGAGAGTGTTAGGGATCCTCTCCAGTTTCAATGCCTGTCCATCCGCGGATTGACGATATTCGCGAACTTCGAGCCGAATCGGTAGCTGAACCCGATACCCACATCAAAGCGATAGTCCGTCTCCCGCTGGCGGCGCCGGACAAGGATCTCTGCCGGCGTCAAGTCTTCCGCGGGCAGATAGAATTGGTCCTTGATACGGGAGAACTCGGCATAGATCTCCAGGTCGAGTCCACGGAACAGGCGGTACTCGATGTCCAGCTCGGTATTGATCCTGTGTGTAGCCAGGTCGTGCAGATATTGGATTCCTTCCACCGACCCGAAGATTTCCCCCCAGGGCTGCTGCACTGCTGCCGAGACGAGCAAGCTGTGGCGCAGCAGAAGCTCCTCGGTCTGGTCCTCAACGGTCAGCAACTCGTAGTCAAAGTATGCTAGCTCAACTTCGTAAAGGAACGTGATTGCTCTTCTGGTGGATTCACTGTACGGGAAGACATCGTATTCCAGGGCCGGCCCCCCGAACCAGGCGAGGTCGCGATTGAGAAACGTAGATCGGTTCACGTGTGTTCTGCCGCCGGCCGACCAGTGATCGCCCATGCTCCAAACCATCAGCAGATCCGCATCATAGTCTCCTGCGTTGTTGACGAATGTTACACCTTCTTCGATCTCGTCGAACTCTTCGTGATCGTATTCACCCGATAGCCTGAAGTTGACCTTGAGATCCTCAGATACCCGGTCGGCTCTCGCGTAGCCCTCGATCGAATAACCTCGCTCCTGGGATTCACCACTCACCGACAGCTCGCCGCCGATCCGGAACACCCAAAGGTTCCATGGGTCATTTTCCTCGCGCTCCACGACTGCGAGTTCCGGTGCCTCGTACACCACCCTCAGCCGCGGCTCGAGTGGTGTCGCCTCGACAAACTGGACGAGGCCGACGGCAATGCTCCTCGCGAGCTCGTCGCGCACCTCCGCATCGGTATCGTCGGGGTCGGTGACGAACACTTTGGACTTGGCCGTGCCATCGAACGATCTACGGCCCAGGTAGTCGAGCGTATACTGCCACCCCCCACCCCCGGTTCGCTGCGCGGTTATCAGCAAGTGCAAGTCCGCGTCCTGCCGGTCCCGCACCCAGTTGATCCAGGTGATCTCGCGACGGAAGTGGTCGAAATCGCAGTTGGGTGCATTGCAGTCCAGGAATACGAACATGGCCTGAGCCGCGGTATCGGCCGCCGATTCCTGACCGGCAACCGTCTCGACAAAGACGCCACACAATAAACAGGTTGAAAAGAGCGTAAGGCTGCGAGACATGATCTCCTCAAGTCCGTGGGCTTAGCGTTTGTCTCGTAGTGTACGACGAGGTCGGGGAGTGCCGTTGAATCATACGAGAGTATGATGAGTGTGGCCACTCGGAGTCGTATGCGGACCCGTTGCAGGCTGCACCGTTTCTCAAGTATGGACCAACCGTGGACAAGATGTACATTGGTCGGTTTCGCCGGCGGGAATGGAACTGAAGCGCTTGCCGCAGGGCAGGCCGGCTGAACGGGCGCAGCAAACTAACCAGAGGAGTGCGGCATGAGTCGGGTACGAGTACTCGTCGGAACGCGCAAAGGCGCGTTCGTCCTCACGGGGGACGGCAAACGCGATCGCTGGGAAGTCGATGGTCCGCATTTCGGGGGCTGGGAGATCTACCACATCAAGGGATCTCCGGCCGACCCGAATCGGATCTACGCATCGCAGTCGAGCGGCTGGTTTGGGCAGGTGATCCCGCGATCGGAAGACGGCGGCAAGACGTGGGAGCCGGTGGGTAACGAGTTCGTCTACGATGGCGAGCCGGGAACACATCAGTGGTACGACGGCACCCCGCACCCCTGGGAGTTCAAGCGCGTCTGGCATCTCGAGCCGTCGCCCGACGACCCCGACACGGCCTACGCCGGCGTGGAGGATGCCGCGCTGTTTCGTACGACCGACGGCGGCAAGACCTGGCAGGAGCTAGCTGGTTTGCGCGGACACGGTTCGGGCCCCAAGTGGCAGCCCGGAGCCGGCGGCATGTGCCTGCACACAATTCTGCTGGATCCAAGCGATGCGAACCGGATGTTCATCGCGATCTCGGCGGCCGGTGCATTCAGGACCGACGACGGTGGTGACACCTGGCAGCCGATCAACCGAGGGCTCCGGTCCGAATTCATCCCCGAGCCGACAGCCGAGGTGGGTCATTGCGTGCACCGCATTGCGATGCACCGGTCGCGTCCCAAGGTGCTGTTCATGCAGAAGCACTGGGACGTGATGCGGAGCGACGATGGCGGCGACTCGTGGCACGAAGTAAGTGGAAACCTCCCGACCGACTTCGGATTCCCGATCGACGTGCACGCGCACGAACCGGACACCGTGTACGTAGTCCCGATCAAGAGTGACTCGGAGCACTACCCTCCCGAGGGCAAGCTGCGTGTCTACCGGAGCCGGACAGGTGGCAACGAATGGGAGCCACTGACCAAGGGGCTGCCGCAACAGGACTGTTACGTAAACGTGTTGCGCGACGCGATGGCAACGGACACGCTCGAGCCGTGCGGCGTGTACTTTGGCACCACGGGCGGCCAAGTGTATGCATCGGCTAATTCCGGAGACAGCTGGACGCCGATCGTCCGAGACCTCCCGCCAGTGCTTTCTGTCGAGGTCCAGTCTCTGGCATGATCAGGGTTGTGCTTCCGGCGCATCTGAAGACCCTGGCCAAGATCGGCTCCGAGGTGGAACTCGAAATCGCTGGTCCCGTGACGCAACGGTCGGTACTCGATGCGCTCGAGCAACGTTATCCAGTACTACGGGGCACGTTGCGCGACCAGGTCACACAGCGGCGTCGGGACTTCCTGCGTTTCTTCGCGTGCGAGCAGGACCTGTCACACGAGTCACCCGACGCCTTGCTGCCCGAGGCGGTCGCGAGCGGCACCGAACCACTTCTGATAATCGGAGCTGTGGCCGGCGGGTAGTGACCTACGGCGCGGAACTGGGGTTTGTGCATTGGTAAGGCGGTTCTGGGATCGTCTCACGGCGGCGTGGCGTCGCTTCAAAGACAGGATCCGACGTCTCACAGGACAGTGGCGCCGTACGGTCGCGATCTCGGGAATGCTCGAGGCCGATGTCCTCCTGGCCAGTCCCCGCACACTTCGTCTGTCGCCCATTCCCATGATTAACCGCCTAGTGTTGGGAGCGCGCTACGTGCACAGCATGCTGTATGTGGGTGAAGGCAAGATTCTCCACACGACAACACGGAAAGGTGTGACCATAGATCGCGTACCCAGCAAGGTCTACCATCCCCGTCGGTACTCACTGCACCGCGTGCCCCATCTGACGCGGAGTCAACGACAGAACGTGGTCGCAGCGGCACTGCGGCGCCGAGATCAGAAGCTCGATCGAGCTGCGCTCGTAACGAACATTCCAGCTAGACTGTTGGGGTTCAAGAAACCGCTGCTGAGGTTTGAGAAGAAC